>NZ_RZTB01000200.1:0-2909 GCF_003997735.1 Mesorhizobium sp. M7A.F.Ca.MR.148.00.0.0
CGGAGTGGGCGCGCTCGGTCTCGAGTTCGGACTGTCGCGACAGCACGTCACGTGCACGGGAATCGCCGGTATCAGCCATTAGGCATACGTCAGGGTCAGGCCGACGACGTCGGCAGCGGTGACGGCGCCGGTGTCGAGGAGCGCGGCGCCGGTGGTGAGGGCGAATGCGATGCCGGTGCTGAAGTAGTGACCGTTCAGGTTGATGTTGAACGCTCCTACGGGCAAGGCGATGACCATCACCGGGACATCCGTTCCGACCGTGGGGGCAGATGTCTTGTTGAACAGCTTCAGATAGCGCACCGAAGCAGCGGCATTGACGCCGCTGATGCAGTGCAGATCGCCAGCCGAGGCCTTGGCAAAGTCGGCGTTGGTCGATGCAGCCGCCGATGGCAGGATCTTGGTCCCGTTCGGCTTGCGGTCGCGATCGTATGATGTGCCGTTGAACTTCGTCCCGCGTGAGACCGTCGCCAAGGTCGATGCCGACGAGCTGGTAGCGACGCCATCGGCATTCGTCGCGATAGCCTGTAGCGCAACGCCGCCGCCGGCATTGGTGCTCAGCACCACTTTGAGGTTCTGCAAATTGTCGGTCTGGAAGTCGGCGCGCTGGCCAGTCGTCAAAGTCGCTGGCGTGGCGTTGTAAACGCCACCAGCCTTCATCGAGCCGCCAGCATCGGCCGACCCTGCTGTCACCCCGGCAAGCGCGTACCAGATCGCCGAGAGCCAGCCTGTCCAGCCAACCCCACCGGCAGGCATAGCCGCCGCAGAGATCTTGGTTTCGGTCGTGGCCGGTGCAACAGGCTGTGAACGGAACGGCCCGTTGTGCTGTGAAGGTGCATTGCGACCGGCCATGATCAAACTCCCAGCAGCACGCGCTTCTGTCCAACCAGGGCAGAGGGCGCGAGGTCAGTTTTCACGGTCGACGCCGTATCGGTCTTGGAGGCGAGAGCCAGGCGCATTGCCTCTTCACGCTTCTGCACGTCGGCATCGGTAGCCGTTGGCGTCGGCGGCAGTGGCTTCAATTCCGGTGGCTTGTTGAATAGGCACATGGTTCCAGGTCTCTCTTGTCCAATCGAACAGGATGAAGTCTTCGCCGTTCTTTCCGAAGGCAGGCAGGCGGCAGCGTTCCGTTGCACCGAGGCGGTGGAGCCAGCGCAGTGCCAAGTCATTCGATGCCAATGCCCGCGCCTCGACCCGCCATGCGCCTTGTGCGGCCACGTCCGGCCCGAGCACTTCCCAGAAGAACTTCGTGATCCGAGGGACGCAGCGTTTCATGCGCCGAGTACCCCACGACCAGGCGATCCATAGACCACTGCGCAGTTGAGCGGCGCCGAATGCTGCCTCCGGATTGCCGTCGAGCTCGACCACATAGGCCGGACCTTGCATGGCGTGCAGCGCCAGTGTCGCAGGCGTCCAACCATCAAGCTGACAGTGGATCTCTGCCTTGTCTTGCGGCCGCAGGTTCGCGGCGATGTAGGACAGGTCGCGGATGTTGCCGCCGACGATGCGAACCGTCATGAGACCGATGACATGTTGACGTAGCCATCAGTTGTTCGCGGCGCTTTCCATTGCACTAAGTGATCGCGGGGTGCTAGCCCGTCGAGCGTAACATAAAGTCGGGAGGGTTTTCTTGAAGTACTATCTGTACGGTCCATTTGTGTTGCCCCGATCCAAGGAAGATAATTTGATTTTTTTGGACGACGGGTTTCGAGCGGCGTTCTGGAACAAAGTAGAGGCGACCGAAGATTGGCTCTCTCAAACGTGCGGCTGCTACGTCTTCGGGCTTCGATCCGGTGGCGGTATCCTGCCGTGGTATGTAGGCAAGGCTGAGCGCCAGAGTTTCAAGGCGGAGTGTCTGTCGGTCGACAAGGTCAGAAAGTTCAACTCGGTTTTGGCTTCGGGCATCAAAGGGACGCCAGTGATGTACTTCTATGCAAGAACCACGCCGGGGACATGGCAGTTCTCCCGACCATCTACAGCGCGACATAACGACATCCGGTTTGTCGAACGATCGTTGATTGCGTTCGCGCTGGATAGGAACCCGAATCTGATAAATAAGCAGGAGACCAAAATGTATCGGACACTTATCGTCCCAGGCTGGCTGAATACTCCTGCCGGTGCGCTCAGCCAGGCGGCATCAGACCTCAAAACTGTGATGGGATACTAGGTCACTCTCCCCGCTGGTGCGCATCAACGGAAAGCTGCCAGCGGATCAGGGTGCGATGTGCGGCGCTGCTCGATCTCGATTGGCTCAATCTCGTCGGCATCAGCGAACTTGCGCTTCTGCGGATCGCCGATCACTCGACCGGACCGCACTTCGATCTTGATGTAATCGCCCGTCCGCTTGTCCAGGCGCTGCACGAATTCGCTCATCGGTATGCCGCCAGTGGATCGGATTGCTTCCTGCTGCGCTTCACCGCTGCGAACTCCGCAGGATCAACCACAGCTTCTCGCAGCATCATGACGCCGTACCGCGTTGCCGACATCACATCGTCTCGCAACTTGACGACTTGGCCGTCCTTTCGGTGATACAGCCGAAATTCTTCAAACCATTCGACCAGGGTTGAGAACACCTTGAAGCGACCGGACTGCATGCGATCCAGCATGTCCATCAGACCAGCCTCGACCGAAACCGAGCCGTCCGGGAACTGCGCATGCGTCCCAAGCATGTTGAGCCCGTGGGTGCGATACTGATTTGCCAGTGCGATGCCTGCGCCTTCCAGCGTCTCTCTCCGGCCGTCACGCGGCCAGGACCACGGCAACCATGATCCCCACGGCTTCAGAGCGATCGCCTGCATGGCTGGCGTCTGCTGCGATGCTCGATGCGCCTTCGAGACATAGACGATGTCGGCTTCCGTATCCCACGCCAGTTCAACGGCGGCCGAGGGATGGTCCCAGCCGAAGTCGAGCGC
>NZ_RZTB01000200.1:2919-5626 GCF_003997735.1 Mesorhizobium sp. M7A.F.Ca.MR.148.00.0.0
GTCGAGCGCACCAAGCCGAGGCCAAAAGCGGGGCAAACGGAACGGATCGCAGCGGACCAACTCTTCAGCGATCGGGAAGATGCGACCTGAGCCCAGCACTGGGATGCCCTTTGCCCTGGCTTCACGCTCGTGCTCAGGATACGCGGCGATAATCTCGGCACGTTGCTCTGGCGTGTAGTGCTCAGCATCGTCAATAGTCATGAAGGTTACGTGTCGGCTCAGTTGATAAGCTCCGCTGCTATATTGCTGTTTGAAAACGCATGCGCGAAGGTCCCCGTGCAAGTAAGGGAGAATCGCATGGTCAAGGACTTCTCGAAAATAATCTCGGACGCGCAGAACAAGCACAGCGAACGAACTGCTGCTTTACAGGCCAAAGAGGACACGGCTGCTCAGGAGCAGAATGCAAGGTACGAAGCGGCCACGTCGTTTCTGGATACCCAAATACGCCCTTTGCTTGAGCTGGCTGCTGAGCAGTTTGCGGCCCAAGGTATCGGGCTGACCATCGAAGACAACTGGAGAGGTCAGATCGGTCGGCCGATGCGATACCACCTTATCGCTCAAGCGGAGCGGCAGAATTTTCGCGTCACGCAGGGAAGCGCCGTTACACCAAAGTCTCACAAGGCCTTCTTCCAGCATACAGGTAGCGAATTTCGAGCCGGCTTGGGCCGCTCAGAGCACGAAAGTATCCCTCACAACACCCAGGTCTGGCCCGTCGAAGAGGCCGAGCAAGCCATGGACGAGGTTCTAGGTCAGATGTTGGACACCTACTTTAAGTCGGTTGAGCAAAACCGCCATCTTTAGTGGCTGGTGACCGGACCAAACCGTTGACCTGGTCGGCAGTCAGGAACATCAGCACCACCTCAGACATGCCGAGTAGCGGCGTGAAAGTGATCATCGTGATGCCGCCCGTGGCGTTAGTGCGAGTCAGCCCTTCCGAGTAGATGTCCGGTGGCGGCTCTTCATCGAACCACACGCCGTCCAGCGTCGGACCCTGCCACTTCTCCCGGCCTTTCTCGTAGGACTTGAAACCGAGAATGCTTCGGCCGGCCTGAACGTCGCCACCACCTCCATGCTTGACGACTATGCTGTCGAGCGCGTTCGGGATGCCGCGAGCCAGATAGGTTTCGGCGAATGCATCGCCGGGGATCATCCCGGTTCCCCAGGCGTCTTTCCGCTCAGGTTGGCCGACGAGCATCTTCTGCACAGTGTCGCGGGTGGATTCGCCCGTCAGACCGGCCGCCCACATCGCTACTGGCTTGGGGAACACCTTGCCTTCCCACCAGTCGGGATATCGGCCGGTCAGGTGCATCGCCCATTCAGCGCCGCCGGCCAGCGTCTTGCCAAGCTGATTGCCGGCCATGAATAGCCGCTCTCGATTGGTCAGGCCGGCTGCGTGGAAGGATGCCTGCTTGCTGTAGGGCTGGTATCGTAGCAGCCTATTCCGGCTCTTCCGCCTTGCCTGCTCCTCCAGGAGCTGCGCCAGCTCGACCTTCTTCGAGTAAGAGAGCGATGCGAGCATCCAGGGCGTCTCCAGACATCGTGTGAAGCGAGCCGGCGACGTTCAGTTCCGACTTGTCCGCGAGGCCGAGATCGCGAGCGATGATGTTGGCGTTGAGTAGATCGGCGGAGGCGCCTTCGAACTTCTGGGTGCGGATGATTTCGTCCACGCGCGTCGTGATCTCACCAAAACCATCGCGCTGCTTGTATTCCGACCAGGCCTGCTGGCTGATATCGAGGAAGATGCAGAGGCCGGTGATCGTCATTGCCCGCATCTTGGCAATGGTCGCGATGCTCACGTCGCCCTGATACGCGAACGGCTTGGCCTCATAGAGCGGGTGCGCATCGACCCATTCGAAATACTCGACAGCAGCAGTCCACAGATCGTCAGGCATAGCGAAGATCGGCTTGCGCCCATGGGTGCTTCGCGCCTTCCAGAAGTCGTTGCCCTTGGGTGCTGGCATGTTGGAGACAGGAGGTGAAGCCGCGACCTTTTCGGAGGATCTCGGCTTCGTTTCCTTACGCGTCTGTTTTGGCATCGGGATCGATCGTCTCAGCGACAGGCGCAGCATCCTTTGCCCTGCCACCACGCTTGCCGGTCTTCACCGACTTGGCGTGCCGCTCTGCAGCTTCATTCGCCTTGGCGATACCGACAGCGCGGCCCGAGGCACCGGAAGCACCATCAGGGAAGCCGAAGCCACCGACTGGATCGACAGGACCGCCGCGAACCATGCCGATCAAAACGCCGTCGGCGACTTGTTCAACAGTGCCATTGCGCACCTGTGGCGCGCCGCCTTCGAATTGGCCAATGGTTGAAACCATGTCCTGTCCGGCGTCGTCAGTGATGATAGTCGCGTATCGCGTAGTCATTCGCTTATCTCCTGTCGGGATTAAACAGTGTTTTCTGAGTGGGGGGTGAGCCGACCGCTGAAGAATCCGGTATGAAGAGGCCGACTATTTCTGTGAACGCGAGCGGGAGGGCAACGTGCCGGCCAACGCAGACCAGTTTTTTGACGAGTATGATGATGTGTCCGAACGGGTAAATCGTTCGCACCATCGCGATTTTACAACCCTTTTGCGACGATGGTTTGCGTGTCTTGAGGAGGCCCCGAAGCCGATTTCAGATCGGGTTCGTTGGTTGGAGACACTTGTTAGTTGGAATGAGGTGGAAACCAACGTCCTGAAACCTGGATCCGGAATGGGGTCAGGG
>NZ_RZTB01000201.1:0-5625 GCF_003997735.1 Mesorhizobium sp. M7A.F.Ca.MR.148.00.0.0
CCGACCTGAAGGTCGGGTTCGAATGGTATCCTTTGTTTTGGGTCCCGCATCATCTCCACGGCCGACAGGATACCCACTCCGCGAACTTCACCAACGATGGGATGTCCCGCCAGCTCGGCCTTCATCCGGTCTTGCCAATACGGTCCAACATCGCGGACATGCTCCAAAATATTTTTTTCTTTAAGCAGTCGAATATTGGCGAGCGCGGCTGCGGCACAAAGCGTGTGCCCCGAATATGTCCAGCCGTGGCCGAGTGCGCCGTGCTTCTCAGTTCCTTGTTCCAAAACCGACCAGACACGGTCGCCAATGATTGACCCGGAGATGGGGAGGTAGGCGGAACTCAAACCCTTTGCGATGGTCACGAAATCCGGACGCATGTTATACAGGTGGGAACCGAACTTCTCGCCGGTTCGCGCGAAGCCGCAGACCACTTCATCGGCGATTAGAAGGATATCGTATTTGTCGAGCACCGCTTGAATGGACGTCCAGTACCCTTTGGGGGGCGGCACAATACCTCCTGTCCCAAGTACCGGCTCTCCGATAAAAGCTGCAACCGTTTCCGGTCCTTCGGCCAGGATCAAGGCTTCAAGCTCATCGGCACAGCGCCGGGAGAACGCTTCCTCGCTCTCCTCGACACGCGCCTGGCGGTAATAGTGCGGCGTGGTTGTATGGCGCACCAAATCCAGAGGCAGGTCGAAGAAATTGTGAAAGAAGGGAAGGCCAGTTAGGCTACCCGTGACCAATCCAGACCCGTGATAGCCGCGATTTCGCGAGATGATCTTTTTCTTTTCGGGCCGGCCAAGAATGTTATTATAGTACCAGACCAGCTTGATGTTGGTTTCGTTGGCATCGGAACCGGAGAGGCCGAAATAGACCCTTCGCATGTTCTGACCGAAATACTCGACCACGGCCTCTGCCAACAGGGCGACCGGCTCCGTACCTTGGCTGGCATAGACGTGCGCGAACGGCAATTCGTGTGCTTGCCTGGCAATGGCATCGGCGATCTCCGTGCATCCATATCCCATGTTGACGCAGTAGAGCCCTCCGAAACCGTCGAGGCTCCTTCGGCCTTCGGTGTCCCAGATATAGACGCCTTCCGCACCGGCCATAATCCTATTTGGCGTTTCGCCTCGGCTGTGCTTGGCCAAATGCGTAGAAGGATGGAAGACGAAGCTTCTATCCTTCTCCCGGAGTTGCTCGGTTCCCAGATTGCTCAAGCGCATGTCCCTCTCCTCGCGATAAATTGGCGGAGGGCACTCGGCCAGCCACCTGTTTAGCAAATAGCATACCGGAAACGTCCCTTGAGTTTCTCGGGAATGCAGGTTATTCGCCGTGAAATTCGCGGGATCGGCCCGAATTGCCGTGAAAACTAAGGCGTCACGTTCGCCTTAGCCGAGGGTCGGGGGCGCGTCATGCAAACACGAACAGCTTACGACGCGCATGCGCCCAGCATAGTGCCCGATTAGCGGGCGATATTGACGGATGAATAGCGCTCGGGACGCTGTTCCCGCCGGCCGCGCGAGGCACGATAGAGCGCCGGCGGCCATGTTCCGCCGAACTGCCGGTCATCCCTTACATTCTGACGGTCCGGATCGGTCTTGCCGTTCCCAAGGGTGGTAATGCAGGTGATCAGGGGCAAAGCACATTCGCCTCGATCAGCAGGCAGCGGGTTCCGTGCCGCGGCACAGGCTCCAACCTGGTTGGCCAGCGCTGAGAGGCTGAGGTCGTGCCCTCGCGCATATTGATCGCTTTGGCGGTGCGGCGGCTGGTGCTCGGCAGACTTCTCGAAGGAGCATAGCCAGAAGGTTCGGCCCGGCAAAGACGCGCGGCGAGAGCTCCTTGCCATTGACATCTTGATTCGCAGCCGACCAGCGCCGCCAAGTTCTATCGTCAGCGTGTTGCCTTTCTTGCGATCGCAAATTCGTGGTTGCTGCGCAGGGCGAGCCGAGCTGCGGCTCGCAGGAGGGGGCAGCCGACAGAATTGCGCGGCCTGAAAAGCTGCCTCCATCAATGCTGGCCGCTCGTGCAGTCTCGAAACGCTGGATCAAGCCTCAAACATCGAACAGCCGCTCCTTTTCCTCGCGAAACCAGCGCCCTCGCGCGACATGATCTTGTCTGACGATCCGACGCTTCGAGCGGGGCTCCTCTAATAGGTTGCACATGACCTGCAGCTTTCAGCCAAACTCAGCAAATCGGACGTCTCTTCTTATCATCGCTCGGCAAGCTCGGAACACGCTGGGGGACGTTGCTAAGGCTAGTCGCCGCCAGCGGATGGCGAGGATGTTTTGGCGGCTAAGTGCTTTTAGGTGGGCGATTATAAGCCGAGATCGCGATAGGTGCTTTCGCCATAGCTCCTGGCGCCATCGCCACGCTGAGCGTTTGAAAGCCGATGAAATTCGCTGGGCCAATTGGCTAGCGCGTGCTTGATGGCCTTCATCTTGAACGGCACGTGCACAACACATTTGTCCCTGATGATAGGCGGACAGCTCGCATCTTGTTGCCGCGAGCCGTTAAGGTTTGCTGCGATTATCGGCAGACCTAGATCAAGGGCCAATTCCATTTCCCAGCGCACGAAGCGAAAAAGGTTTTTCGTTTTCTCACCGATCAGGACAAGTACCTGGCTCGATCCATTCATTCTGTTGCGAAGATTGCGTTTAACATAATCTTCGTCCTGTGCTCGGCTCGTCATATTGTCCAGATCGTGAGCGTTCGCGAATTCAAAACTCACATTCTCGCTGGCATTCCACCCTTTCATAAAGCGGTATGCCCAAGCGTCTTCATCGCCGTCAAATATTACATAGGTCGGATCGCTGTATGCCATTGTTGTCTCTTAGTTGTTTTGACGAGCAACCCACTGGGTGTGCTCCCGTGAGAAAGCCAGTTCGGCTTCGTTCACCGCGGCGGAGAATGCCTCATCCGAGTTGGCGTCCGTAATAAGGTCGGCAGTCAAGCCGATCTCGTGAGCTGTCAACGTGTAAGCCGATGCCAATTCGTTAAATTTCTTGATCTGGGTCCACCCGATAAGCGAGGCGGCGATGACAATTAGCGGCTCGGTCGGCCAGCCAGGCATCGCGGGGTCAGCGATGCGTACTACGATGAACGAGAATCCCAGAGCGTATGCAAAAATACCAAGGCCCATCCAGACTTTCGCGGACCTCTTGTTCGAGCGCGCCTTCTTCTCGTACCACTTCCGTTGGTCGCAGATTCGTCTCTGCAGATATAGGTCTTTTCTTTCTTTTAGCGGGGAGTCCCTTATCGACATCATCTGGTCGGTTGTTTGGGGGGATGCTGAATCGGTGCCGCTCAACGCGCTACCAAGGTGACGATTGCTATCAAGGATACCTTCCATGAGCTTTCGAAAATCAGCTCTGGCGTCAGCCGCGCGCGCGTCATCGAACGGCTGTGCTCGCATCGCGAAGCGCCAAGTCAATGTCTTCACCGACTCTGCAAGAGCTCGAGCCTGATACCAGACCTGCTCGGGCTTTGTGACCGACCGGAAAATGAGGACTCCCATTGAGCAAAGAAATACCGCAGCATAGACACCGAAATAGGCTTTTGATGGCGACAAGTCCAAAGAGAGCACCGACGCTAAAAAAAGAAGAACGTACTCTGCCCGGATCAGGCGGAGAAACGTCGCCTGCTGCTCGTTGGATGCCACGTCGGCGCTATTATAGAGTCCAGGATATTTCATTTTTGAAGCACACCAGTCTATTTTGTGGCGGTAAATTCTTTAAGCCAGGATTTGGCAAACGTGAGGTTAGCAGTCGAGCTTACAGAGCCTATTCTTGAGCGAGGCGCGGTCCCTCTGTTCATAAACAGGAATGCAGGTCCTGTCCCATCAATGTAAGGGTATAGGCCCAAAAATTCTTGCCCGGAGAATGTTTCCGAAGAATTTTTTGCCACGGGCAGAACCGCTACCGCGGTCCGAAACCCATCGAAAAAGCCAAGCTCCCAAGGCATCCATCTGGATTCTGGAGAATTGTTTGAATGCACATAGATTAGCGTCTTTGACTGCCTCATACGGGTCCGCAGCAACTCGGCGGTGGCCGAGGAGACCTTTGTGCGGTCCAGTTGTGAATCTTCGACCCAATCTACGTAAGCAGTGAACCCAAGCTCCTCGAAAATTCGCTTCACACCGAGAATGATCTCTGCGTCCTTGAAAGAATGTGACAGAAAAACGTCGAATGAAGATCTGGCTGTAGCTGCGGCCGTCTCTTCCTTTAGAACGATCGATGCGGCTCTATGTCCTCGACTGGCATTCGCAACTCTTTTCAGCTCTGCCTCGGTCAGTAGCACTATTCAAATCCCCCATGATCTGTTCGCAATCTATGAACTTGACGCCCATTCGATTAAGCGACCCTTGTCTTGTGAAAACTGGCACCATGCTCTCCAGCCGGTAGCGCAACCTCCACCTTCTCAAAGACCACGTCGGCTGGCAGGAGTGACCGGCCTTGTCACCCACCTACGCGCCCCCGGCACAGCCATGCTCCTCACTTAGAAGGCTGCGAGACCAGCAATGTCAAACAGGACAGACGATCTCCTAATCTCGATCAGCAACGAACTTAGGACGTAAAAACGCGATGGAGCGATCTCCGAATGTCCGCAGGCGTCGAGGGCCGGGTTGGTCGCCAGGGCCGAGCGGGCCAGCTTGCACTCCCGCTACCCGTCGGCTTGCCAAACCCTCGCTGTAGATTTCGCCCCCCCACACGGATGCGCTGACCGCGACTAAGCTCAATCGCCACTGATCGCCAATCCAGGGCGAAAGTTCCCCCCTTGAAGTAGCGGTAGAGGCATTTTTTCGGCACTTCGCATCTTAGATATGGACGCCTCCTCAACCAGGCACGATCCGGTTTGGCTTCTCGCCGTAACCGTGCTGGGCAAGTGCGTCCGATGGCTGCTTCGATCCGTCTCCTGGAATGATCGGTTCCAGATTGCTCAAGCGCATCGTCCTTCCTCGCCATCAACTGGCGGATAGCGCTCGGCCACCTTTTTCCAGCAATTAGTATACCGCAAATGTCCCTTGAGTTTCGTCGGAATGGGCGCCTTTTGCCGACGAATCTACGGGATCCGTGCCAAACGCCGTTGAAACTTAAACTTTCGGTTTCACCGTTGCCTCAGTGCGGACAAAGGTATCGGTGAATTGGACTTCACTGGTTTCGTGACGACAAGGCTATAGTATTGATCAATCCCCAAGCCTGCCTGCAGCAGTCCCTCCATGAAATCCTGATAGGCGGCCATAGAACGAGATGCGACCCGCATCAAATAATCCACGCGCCCCCCAATTGCCCAGCAGTCCAGGATTTCCGGAATCTCTTGGATTGCAGTTTCGAAGACTCGTTGGTCCTCAAGACGATGGCGATCCAGCACGACTTCTACCATCACAAAGATCATGCCGCCAATGAGGGCAGGACTCAGTCGCGCATAGAATCCCTCAATAATCCCTGCGGCCTTGAGTGCTCGGAGCCGCTCCGAACAGGCCGACGCCGAAAGATGAACTCGTTTTGCAAGCTCACTTTTTGAAATCCGACCGTCTGCCTGAATCTCGGAGAGAATCCGGACGTCCCAACTGTCGAGTTGCACGGGATCGGGTTTCGACTTCATAACCTGTTGCTCTCAAGCAGCGAT
>NZ_RZTB01000202.1:0-5460 GCF_003997735.1 Mesorhizobium sp. M7A.F.Ca.MR.148.00.0.0
AGGCTGGGTGAGGGGGCCTTGGCGCCAGCCAGTCCGACCAAAAAGGAGATTTGCCATGAAGAAGGAAATCATCGAAGTGCCGGTCATGTCGGACAAGGTGCGGGCGCTTGGCCTTCCCTGTTCGACGGCGGTGAAGGCCAACGGCTTTGTGTTCATCTCGGCGACGCCGCCCGTGGACATGGTGACCGGCGAGATGGTGCGCGGCGACATCGAAACGCAGACCGAGGCGTCGCTGAAGGCGCTGAAACATTGCCTGGAAGCGGCCGGCACCTCGCTGGAAAACGTGGTGATGGTGCGCATCTACGCCGTCAACTCCGGCTTCTACAACGCGATCAACCGGGTCTATGCGCGGTATTTCAGCGTGAACCCGCCAGCGCGGAGTTTTGTGCCGGTGGCGTCATGGCCGATGGAGTTCGATATCGAGATTGAGTGTGTGGCGGTGGCGTGAGGCCGTACTGCGGCCTGCCGCGCTCGTAATCAGCGTTGCTGTGATTTTGCGCAGCGTGGTGACTATTGCTGTTGCTAAGCACGAAGATGTTGGTAGCGTACAGTTTGATTTTGCGGGCGGATATCCACGGCGAATATGGTTCAATTTCAACCATGTACTGTCTGCCACTTAAGGGGATGGCAATGGAAAGAAAAAACCTACCTGAAAATAGAAAAATCAAATCTGGCCAGGATGCATCTGGAGATTTTGCTATCGTTCTCCCGTGTGAACCGGACCAATTTGGAGAATTTATTGGAAAATTACTTGGAAAACCACAGGTAATTGAGAAAAGGATTGCTGGAAATTTCATAATTGAGAGAAATAATGTTATAAATCTTTACCATTTGATAAACCAGCGTGTTGAGCAACAGAACCATGGTGTTTTGGTTGGCTTCGGTATCACTATCTACTACGACGATAATTCTAACGTCAGGCTTGCTTCGATATCAGAGTTCGAGAATTATGCAGAGGTAAAAAACAGAATTTCTATAGGGTTTAACCTATCTTGGACCTATTTGATTAAATTTAGTGAGAGTTTATCTCCTGAGAAGCAAGATATAGATTTGACTTTCACGACGCTCAGGAGTCGGTTTCGGCCCGACGAAATTGCATTTGTCAAGGTTGATGACGTAGATTCATATTTCGACGGGTGGCAGGGATTTAAATTGAGAGTCCAGCATACCGCTAGGTCGTGGGGTGTAGATATTGAATCTTTGGTTGAAGGTCATGTTTCCACATTGCGCAGACTTCCTGTGATCGGTTTGAAGGGCTTTATGAGAAAATATAGGAGCTATACGGTAACTACTTTGACATCTTTATTTGTTGCCTTTATGATATCCTCACTTATACTTGCAATAAGATATTATTCTAGTGTTAAGACTGCAGAGTACGAGAAAGAGATGTCGTCCGTCCCCAGTTCGGCAGATAAAATAAGCTATGGGGTGCAAATTATAATAAATCGGATCCTTAGTGGCGAGATCCAAATATATACCGCAATTGTTGTTGGATACTCGATCTTGATTATTGCTTCTAGTATTATATTTATGGAAAAGCTTAGTTCTGTTATAAACAAAAGAAGGAGTGAAAGTGTTCTCCTTTTAACTGAGCAAGCAATAGAGAATTATGGTCATATGAAGAAAGATGAAAGTAGATTTTGGGTTGATATTGTTAGCGTAATTGGCCTTGGAATAATTAGTGGCATTGTTGCCAACTATATTTTCGCGGTGTTACCAAAATTAATTATTGGATAAGCTCCTGACATTTTTTTGCATTATTCTGTCAAGAAATTGGGGGGCAGCATGAACCTCAAGCAAAATACTCCTGCAGCGGCCTGACCTCCAGGCTCCCCGCCTTGAGCGCCGCAATCGCCTCCGCCACGGCGGCCGCACCTGACAGCGTCGTGTAATACGGCACCTTCTGCATCAATGTCGCCCGCCGCAGCGACTTTGAGTCCGACACCGCCTTCTGGCCGTCCGTCGTGTTGAAGACGATCTGCACCTGGCGGTTGCGGATGGCGTCTTCGATGTGGGGGCGGCCTTCCAGCACCTTGTTGATTTTTTGGGCGTCCACGCCGTTTTCGGCGAGGAAGCGGGCGGTGCCGGATGTGGCCAGCACATTGAAGCCGAGGCCGGCAAGACGCTTGACCGCCGGCAGGATGCCCTTCTTGTCCTCGTCGCGCACCGAGACGAACAGCGTGCCGGAGCGGGGCAGGTCGACGCCGGCGCCGAGCTGGCTCTTGGCGAAGGCCAGCGCGAAGTCGCGGTCGAGGCCCATGACCTCGCCGGTCGAGCGCATTTCCGGTCCGAGCAATATGTCGACGCCGGGGAAACGAGCAAAGGGGAACACGGCTTCCTTGACGGCGATGTGGCCGGGGTTCCTGGGGTCGGGCATCGCGCCGTAATGGGCGAAGGCGTCTTCCAGCGTCTCGCCGGCCATGATGCGGGCGGCGATCTTGGCAATCGGGCGCCCGATGGTCTTGGCGACGAAGGGCACGGTGCGCGATGCGCGCGGGTTGACCTCCAGCACATAGACCGTGCCGTCCTTGATCGCATACTGCACGTTCATCAACCCGCCGACATTGAGCGCGCGCGCAAGGGCTGCCGTCTGGCGTTCCAGCTCGTGGACCAGCTCGGAAGGCAGCGAGTGCACCGGCAGCGAGCAGGCACTGTCGCCGGAATGGATGCCGGCCTCCTCGATGTGTTCCAGGATGCCGGAGACGAAGGTCGACTTGCCGTCGCAGAGGCAGTCGACATCGACCTCGATGGCGCCGGAGAGATAGGTGTCGAACAGCAGCGGGTTCTTGCCCAGCAGCGTGTTGATCTGGCCGGTCTTGTCGTTGGGGTATTTCTGCTTGATGTCCTCCGGCACCAGGCCGGGCACGGTGTCGAGCAGATAGGTCTGCAGCATGCCCTCGTCATGGATGATCTGCATGGCGCGGCCGCCGAGCACATAGGACGGGCGCACCACCAGCGGGAAGCCGAGCTCGCCGGCGACCAGGCGGGCCTGCTCGACCGAATAGGCGATGCCGTTCTTCGGCTGGCTGAGGTTCAGCTTGTGCAGCAGCTTCTGGAAGCGGTCGCGGTCTTCGGCGAGATCGATCATGTCGGGCGAGGTGCCGAGGATCGGGATGCCGGCTTTCTCCAGCGCGTCGGCGAGCTTCAGCGGCGTCTGGCCCCCGAACTGGACGATGACGCCGACCAGTTCGCCCGAGGCCTGCTCGGCGCGCAAGATCTCCAGCACGTCTTCCGCCGTCAGCGGCTCGAAATAGAGCCGGTCTGAGGTGTCGTAGTCGGTCGAGACCGTCTCCGGGTTGCAGTTGATCATGATCGCTTCATAGCCGGCGTCGCGCAGTGCAAAGGCGGCATGGCAGCAGCAATAGTCGAACTCGATGCCCTGGCCGATGCGGTTGGGACCGCCGCCGAGGATGACGACCTTCTTGCGCGATGAGACCTGCGCCTCGTTGGCCAGCGCGCCGGCAAACGGCACTTCATAGGTCGAATACATGTAGGCGGTGGGCGAGGCGAACTCGGCCGCGCAAGTGTCGATGCGTTTATAAACAGGATGAACGTCGAGCTTTTCGCGAACTTTTTGAATCACTTCGGCGTCGGTCTTCGTCAGCGACGCGAGGCGGGCATCGGAGAAACCCATGGCCTTCAGCATGCGCAGGTTGACGGCATCCTCGGGGATGCCGTGCTCGCGGATGCGGGCTTCCATGGCGACGATGCCAGCGATCTGTTCGAGGAACCACGGGTCGATCTTGCACATGGCGTGGACGTCTTCCAGCGAGGTGCCCATGCGGATCGCCTGCGCCACCATGCGCAGCCGGTCGGGCGTCGGCGTGCCGAGCGCGGCGCGGATGGCGTTGCGGTCGTCGGCATGATTGGCCGTCGCCGCACCATAGCCGAGGCCGGGGATCTCGATCTCGTCGAGACCGGTCAGGCCGGTTTCCAGTCCACGCAGGGCTTTCTGCAGCGATTCCTGAAAAGTGCGGCCGATGGCCATGACTTCGCCGACCGACTTCATGGCGGTGGTCAGCACCGGCTCGGCGCCGGGGAACTTTTCGAACGCAAAGCGCGGGATTTTTGTGACGACGTAATCGATGCTCGGTTCGAACGAGGCCGGCGTGGCGCCGCCGGTGATGTCGTTCTCCAGCTCGTCCAGCGTGTAGCCGACGGCGAGTTTTGCCGCGATCTTGGCGATCGGAAAACCGGTCGCCTTGGAGGCAAGTGCCGAAGAGCGCGAGACGCGCGGGTTCATCTCGATGACCACCAGCCGGCCATCGGCCGGGTTGACGGCGAACTGCACGTTGGAGCCGCCGGTCTCGACACCGATCTCGCGCAGCACCGCGATCGAGGCGTTGCGCATCATCTGGTATTCTTTGTCGGTCAGCGTCAGGGCAGGGGCGACGGTGATCGAGTCGCCCGTATGCACGCCCATCGGGTCGATGTTCTCGATCGAGCAGACGATGATGCAATTGTCCGCTTTGTCGCGGACGACCTCCATCTCGTACTCCTTCCAGCCGAGCACGCTCTCCTCGATCAGCACTTCGGTGGTCGGCGAGGCGTCGAGGCCGGACTGGACGATCTCGTAGAATTCGGCGCGGTTATAGGCGATGCCGCCGCCGGTGCCACCCATGGTGAAGGACGGGCGAATGATGGCGGGCAGGCCGACATGGTCGAGCGCTTGTGCTGCGATCGCCATGCCATGGCTGATGTAGCGCTGCTTGCGGTCGCCTTCGCCGAGGTTCCAGCGGGTTTCCAGTGCGTCGAGCGCGGCGTCGAGATCGGCCGGGGCCTCGGCCTTGACGGCGGCGCGCTCGGCCTCATGCGTCTTGCGGTCGGTGTTCTTGACGTCGGTGGCGTTGGCCAGCATCGACTTCGGCGTTTCCAGCCCGATCTTCTTCATCGCCTCGCGAAACAGCGCGCGGTCCTCGGCCTTGTCGATGGCCGTGGCGTCGGCGCCGATCATCTCGACATTGTAACGCTCGAGCACACCCATGCGGCGCAGCGACAGAGCGGTGTTGAGCGCGGTCTGGCCGCCCATGGTCGGCAGCAGCGCGTCGGGCCGCTCCTTGGCGATGATCTTTGCGACCACTTCGGGCGTGATCGGCTCGATATAGGTGGCGTCGGCCAGTTCCGGGTCGGTCATGATGGTGGCCGGGTTGGAATTGACCAGAATGACGCGGAAGCCTTCCTCCTTCAGCGCCTTGCAGGCCTGCGTGCCGGAATAGTCGAACTCGCAGGCCTGGCCGATGACGATGGGGCCGGCCCCGATGATCAGGATCGACTTGATGTCAGTGCGTCTTGGCATGTCAAAGGTCCGTTCGGCGGGCGGCTTGCACAAAAAACCGGGACGGGAAGACCCGGCCGGTTGTGCTCGCGATTCTGGTATCAGGCTAGGAGGGCCTTATAGGGAAGAGTTTTGACTGATGTAACCCCGAAAATGCGAGGTAGGGGAGTAGGGGAGTAGGGGAG
>NZ_RZTB01000203.1:0-5456 GCF_003997735.1 Mesorhizobium sp. M7A.F.Ca.MR.148.00.0.0
TGACGGCCGCGACCTTGAGGCCGCCGCGCAGCTTGTTGACGACCAGCGTCGCCAGAGCCTCGCCCTCGACGTCCTCGGAGATGATCAGCAGCGGCCTGCCGCTCTGCACCACCGCTTCAAGGATCGGCAGCATCGCCTGCAGATTGCCGAGCTTCTTCTCGTGGATGAGGATGTAGGGCTCTTCCAACTCGACGCGCATCTTGTCGGCATTGGTGACGAAATAGGGCGAGAGATAGCCGCGGTCGAACTGCATGCCTTCGACGACGTCGAGTTCGGTCTCGGCGGTCTTGGCTTCCTCGACGGTGATGACGCCGTCATTGCCGACCTTGTCCATCGCCTTGGCGATCATCTCGCCGACGCTGGCATCGCCATTGGCGGCGATGGTGCCGACCTGTGCGATCTCGGCCGACGACTTGACCTTCTTGGCGCGCGCCTGGATTTCCTTGACCACGGCGGAAACCGCCTGGTCGATGCCGCGCTTCAAATCCATGGGGTTCATGCCGGCGGCGACCAGCTTGGCGCCTTCGCGCAGGATCGAGGCGGCCAGCACCGTGGCGGTGGTGGTGCCGTCACCGGCGAGGTCGTTGGTCTTCGAGGCCACTTCGCGCACCATCTGGGCGCCCATGTTCTCGAACTTGTCGGCAAGCTCGATTTCCTTGGCAACGGTGACGCCGTCCTTGGTGATGCGCGGCGCGCCATAGGCCTTGTCGATGATGACGTTGCGGCCCTTGGGGCCGAGCGTGACCTTCACCGCATTGGTGAGGATCTCGACGCCGCGCAGCATGCGGTCGCGCGCGTCGGTGGAGAATTTGATTTCCTTGGCAGACATGATTTTTATCCAGTTCGTTCGGAGAAAATGAGGTCAGGCAGCTTTCTTGGCGGCCACGGTCTTGTCGGTTGCGGCCGTCTCGCTCTTGTCGATGACGCCCATGATGTCGGCTTCCTTCATGATCAGAAGGTCCTCGCCGTCGATCTTGACCTCGGTGCCCGACCATTTGCCGAACAGGATGAAGTCGCCGGCCCTGACGTCGAGCGGAACAAGCGTGCCGTTTTCGTCGCGTGCGCCAGGGCCGACGGCGATGACTTCGCCCTCCTGCGGCTTTTCCTTGGCAGTGTCGGGAATGATGATCCCGCCCTTGGATTTGATATCGCCTTCGGCGCGACGAATGACGACGCGGTCGTGGAGTGGCCGAAATTTCATGGGAACTTTCTTTCTGGGGCCGGCACAGGCGGCCACGCCCCTCCTCTATAGACGCGTTGGCACTCGATAGATAGGAGTGCCAAAAATTATTCGCGGGCCAAATTAAATATTCAAAAGTATTATTTCAGCTGGCCGTTTCGTGATATCCGCAGAATGTCAAATAATTCAAAAGATTGAATTTTGCCGATCGAGTGCCTATTTATCGGACAAGTTCACTTTCACGATTTCAGGCACAAGGGAGATTTCTTCGATGGCCGAAGGCAATCAGACGATCATGGAAAAAGCTGAAGCCCGCTTTGTCGACAAGCAGAAGAAGACAGCGGAGAAAAACAAGGCGACCGCCGAATATATGTCCGAGGCAAGAGCCAGGGAGATCAAGACGGCAAGGCTGAGGGAGCTTCGGCTGGCCAAGGAAGAGGCCGATCGTGTCGCCGAGGCCCTCAATCCTACGCCGAAGAAGAAGCGGGCGACCAAGAAAGCCACGGAGGCCAAGACATGAGCCTCACCTTCCCCAACCGCAGCCGCAGCTATGACGAAGCGGGCCAGCGCATTCGTTTCGTCGGCCATGACGGCATGTTCCAGATCTCATTTTCCGTCGCTGCCGACGCCATGGCCAAGATGCGGCCGGGCACTGCTGCCGATGAAGCCGGTTATCTCCAGACATTCGACACCGAGAGCAGCGCCATCCGCGAGGTGGCGTCGAAGGCCTACGACCGCACCCGCAAGAGCATGTATGTGCTGACGGCGGCCGATTTCGGCTGAAATGGCGGCGAGTTGGCGCTGACCGCGATCAGGTCTTGCGCTCGGCCCTTTCGCGGCGTTTGACGTCGCGGACATTCATCTGCACGACCATGTCCTCGGCCTCGCGCGGCCCCATCCCGACCATCACCTTTTGCCGGACAACCGCAGGCTGGCCGGTGAAGACATCGATGATGCTCCAACTCTGGGGAAGCTCCATGCGCACCGTGTAGCGGTTGGCCATGCCGGTCAGCCTTGCATCGTGAAAAACACGGCGCCCAGGATCAGCACCGTCCAGGCGACGACCGACAGTTTCAGCACCATGCCGCCATGCGCGGCCAGAAGCTTCCGCAGGTGCGGCACACCTGCCGGCGAGACCGGTGCCGCAGCCAAGGCGACAGGGGTCTTGAGGCCAAGTTTTCCAAAAACGGGCAGCAGCGACGGTTCACGCACGAAAGGCCTCGAATGTCAGGAAAAAGCGAAGCAACAACGCTCGCCTCCCTTCCATAGCACTCTTTTCGCGAGCGCCTGCATGCCAAATTCAAGACAGGACTGCTTTGACGGCCGGTCCGTACTGCCTTCGCAACACACAATCTATTCGCGGGAACTGACTGCGCTCGGGGCAGATTGGGACGCGAAATTTTGGAGGCCTCGCCTCGGGATCGAACCGAGGCTTCAGAGATTTGCCGTCTCCAGCGTAGCCGCTCCGCCACGAGGCCATGGCTGTCGAAGTAGCGGCCAAATATTTACCGAAAGGTTAATCCCGAGGGATTGTTCAGAATTTTCGGCATCGAGTTTCAGAGCGTTCGTCAGCCAACCTTGCCGGGCCTCGCTTCCGGCGCAGAGTTGCGATCCTTCACACCCCAAGCGGCAGCCCCGCCCCGTGTCGACCGAGGGCCTCCAGCACTGCGATTGACGTTTCTCCCCTACGCGCTTCCGAGGCTGCTTTTACCCCGCGTTGCATTTCGGAGGAGAGGAGCGGAGGCCAACCAACTTTTCCCCTTGAACAGCGATTCGATCTGGCTTAGCTTCATCTGAGAAAAGGTTTTCTCAAGCAATCGTCGTTGGGCTCGACCACCTGCCGGGCCTCATCCGGCTCGGTAAGAGAAAACCTTTTCCCAACCAAGGATCTCGGCGCAATGCCATCGGACGATCTGCCTGTTCCGGTCTTTTCCAAGCCAGTCACCTTGCGTGACGTGGCCGCCCAGGCCGGAGTCAGCGTCGCCACCGCATCCAAGGCACTCAATGGCCAGGGCCGGATGACAGCCGAGACGCGCGAACGCATTCGCGAGACCGCCCGGCGGCTTGGCTTCCGGCCCAACAGCCTGGCGCAGAGCCTGCTCAGGAGGCGCAGCTTCACCGTCGGCCTGCTCACCAACGATACCTATGGCCGCTTCTCGCTGCCGCTGATGTCGGGCATTTCGGACGCGCTGGTCGACAATGGCGTCTCGGTGTTCCTGTGCAATGTCGAGGAGGATCCGCGGCTGGGCCAGATGCATGTCGACGCCATGCTCGACAAGCGCGTTGACGGCATCATCGCCACCGGCAAGCGCATCGATCGCCATCTGCCCGTCGACCTCTCCAATCTGCGCGTCCCGGTGATCTATGCCTTCACGCAGCCAGATCCCGACGCCGTCGCCTTCGTCTCGGACGATGTTGGCGGCGCCCGGCTGGCCGTCGAGCATTTCTGCCGGCTGGGCCGCAAGCGCATCGCCCATGTCACCGGGCCGGCGAGCTTTGCCGTGGTGCACGCGCGCGTCCAGGCTTACCGCGACGTGCTCGTCGAAAACGGCCTGACGGTCAGCGAGCCGCTGCTCGGCTCCTGGTCGGAAGCCTGGGGTCACCAGGCGGTTGCGCAACTGTTCGACGGCAAAAGCGAAAGGCCGGACGCGGTCTTCTGCGGCAACGACCAGATCGCGCGCGGCGTCATCGATGCGCTGCGCGAACGCGGCCTCGACGTCCCCAGTGATGTCGGCGTCATCGGTTTCGACAATTGGGAGATCGTGGCCGAGGCGACGCGCCCGCCGCTGACCTCTGTCGACATGAACCTTGTCGCGCTCGGGCGCGAGGCCGGGTTGACCCTGCTTTCGCTGGTCGGCGGCAAGCCCGCCGCGCCAGGCATTCGAAAACTGCCGTGCCGGCTGGTGGTGCGGCAGTCATGCGGCCATCCGCCGGGTGGCTGAAAACGAAGCGCCGCGCAATCGGCGCCAAGCCGCGGACCGCGGCAACCTTGGAGGAGGAGAACATGAGGAACCTGATTGCCAAACTGACCCTGGCCGCTGCCGTTCTGGGTGGCGGTCTCGGCACTGCCGCCGCCGAGACGGCCAACATCTGGGTGCGCGCCGACGGCTCGAATTTCATGCCGAGGATCGTCGATGCCTACAACAAGGCGCACACCAACCAGGTCAAGCTCGACATCATTCCCAATGCTGAGATCATCCCGAAATACGGTGCCGCGGCCGCCGGCGGCACGGCGCCCGACGCGCTGTCGCTCGACTTGATCTACACGCCGTCCTTCGCCGCAGCCGGCCAATTGGAGGACATTACCGACTGGGCAAAGTCCCTGCCCTATTTTGCCAGCCTGTCGCCGGCGCATGTGAAGACCGGCACCTACAAGGATCACATCTATGGCCTGCCCTTCTCCGCCGACGCCTCGGTGCTGATCTGGAACAAGAAGCTGTTCAAGCAGGCCGGCCTCGACCCTGAAAAAGGCCCTGCCAACTGGGCCGAGATCGCGGCCGATGCCGAGAAGGTCAACGCGCTCGGCGGCAACATTAAGGGCTTCTACTTCTCCGGCAATTGCGGCGGCTGCAACATCTTCACCTTCACACCGCTGATCTGGGCGTCGGGCGGCGACATCCTGAGCGAAGACGGCTCGAAGGCGACGCTGGACAGCCCGCAACTGCGCGGCGCCATCGATCTCTACCGCTCGATGGTCAAGAAGGATCTGGTGCCGGCGGGCGCGCAGACCGATACCGGCGCCAACTTCTTTGCGGCATTTGCCGCCGGCAATATCGGCATCTCGCCGTCCGGCGCCTTCGCCATCGGCGCGCTCAACACCCAGTATCCCGATATCGACTACGGCGTCACCTTCCTGCCGGGCAAGGACAGCGGCTGGTCGTCCTTTGCCGGCGGCGACAATTTCGTCGTCACCAAGGGCACCACGAAACTGCCCGTGGTGAAGGAATTCCTCGACTTCGCCTATTCGCTCGAAGGCCAGACCATCCTCGCCAAATACGGCAGCCTGCCGGTGCGCGGCGACATCGCCAAGGAGGCGCTGAAGGATCTCGATCCGCGCTACCAGGTCGCCGCCGAGGCTATGGCCAAGGGCAAGACACCCTATTCGGTGGTGTTCAACGACCTGATCAACTCCGCCAACGGGCCGTGGACGCAGATGATCAACGAGGTCTTCTTCGGCGACGATGTCGACGGCGCCATAGCCAACGCACAAGAGACGATGCAATCGATCATCGACCAGGCGCCGCAGAAATAGCCCCAACCTCACCTCCCCCTTGAG
>NZ_RZTB01000204.1:0-5372 GCF_003997735.1 Mesorhizobium sp. M7A.F.Ca.MR.148.00.0.0
CTCAAGGAGGGAGATTAGCGGCTAAACATCCCCCCAGTTTTCCCAAAGCAGCGTGATCGTGCCCGTCACGGCAATCGTCCCGTCGGCGTCGATATCCGTCCCGATAGCAAACGCCAGGTTGAGATAGAGATCGACCGGCGTCACCGTGCCATCCAGCGTCGCGGCGGCGGCGATGTCGGCCGTCGAGGCGGTCGACAGTGCGGCACCGACACCGTCGAGCGTGCGCGCGGTCGAGGCCAGCACGTTGACCATGGTCGAGGCCAGCGTCGCGCTCGATGCCGCCGCTGAACCGAGCGACCAAGTCAGCGCCGCATTGTCGTTGATGGTCGAAGCGCGGGTGGTCGGCACGGCGAACTGCAGCCGCGCCGTGCCGCCCTTGATGCGCACCTTGCCGTCGGTGAAGTCGAAGATCTTCTGGCCGGCATAGGCCAGCGCATCGGTGACCGGCACCTGCATGCCGGCGAAGGTGAAGACGGTGCGGTACGATCCGCCCTGCCCTGTGGTGACGGCTTTCAGGCCGGGCCTGGGCGGGGCAAGGCCGGCCTCGCGGGCGGCGGCACGGGCAAGCGTCCGGGGAAGACCTCGGGTCATGGCATTTCTCCATTTTTTCAGTGGCAATTCTGGCAGCTCGACCCATCAAGCCCCAGCAGGGCGAGCCGTCGAAGGCTGAATCATTTTAACAAGGAGCACCGCTAGCGCCTTGTTCGAAAGAGATGTTTTCGGCCGCCGGCCTATCAACGCCCGAGAAACCATGTCTTATATCGTGAGGCCTCGTGCCCCCGTTCCGCCGCAATGCGACCGCACGTGGCCAGCCATAGGGATTTCAGGCCTTCAAGGGAGACCGCACATGAACTTTCACAAAGCCATCGCCGCCGTGCTGATGACCGCAGCACTGGCAGGCTGCGCGCAGACCGAAGGCCAGCAGCGGGCCGGAACCGGCGCGCTGATCGGCGGCGCCGGCGGCGCCCTCGTCGGCCAGGCCATCGGCGGCAACACCGAAAGCACGCTCATCGGCGCCGGCGCCGGCGCCCTGCTGGGCGCGGTTGTCGGCAGCTCCACCACGCCGCAGCGCCGCGGCGAACAGATGTGCCGCTACCAGGACCGCCGCGGCAACATCTACACCGCGCCCTGCGACGACCGGTATTATAACGGCGATTATTGATCATTTGGACCTTCTCCCCGTTGAACGGGGAGAAGGTCCCGGCAGGGGGATGAGGGGCAGCGCGATGTTCTGAGATGCTGGTGCTACCCTTACATTCGGAGCAGTTCGACGCTATCGTTTAGCACTCACGAGGGGGCGACGATGCGAATTACTGTCCAGTGCACTATTTTCCATGTTGCAGTCCGGTGGTTCAAGCCAGCTAGGTGATGCGGCCGATAAAAGGGTGAACTGCAGGCAGGACAAAGGGCGCAATCACCGCAATTCCAATCAAACGTTTAACTTTTGAAATTCTCGTCCACGAACATCTCGGCAAATCTCTCGGGCGGGAGGGTCGTGCCGTTGACGCGAGCGATTTCGACATTCCTCACCCACATATCCCGGATTGCTGCCGGCATTCCCTCGGGCATGTGCATGGACTGGGCGACTGCGTCATGCCACCGTCCATCGCCACCAAACAGAGATTGCAGTTTGGGGGCCATTCTTTTCAAGCCCTCTTCCGACTCTTGAGAAAGTTCTCCGATCGCCCAGAGCACATAAACATCCAGCAGTCTAAGCAGCGGCTGCCCGTCATAACGTGGGTTAGTCGACATTTAATTTCTCACGCAGCATGGGTGGCATAATAAATAACGCGTTCGCAGATAGCGGAACGCTTGGCTTTTCTTTCTGCGATGCAACCAAAGCCTCGGTAATCTCGATCGCAAGGTTGATTTCGAGAAAGTATGCCAGGCCCTCTTTAGCTGCCTCGGCTGGTACCAACACCCCATCCTGCTGAGGCAAAACCATTGCGTCTGAATCCTCTGTCCAAGGCTCCGCCGCGTAGATTGTGGGCTCCGCTGCGTAGACCGGGTCCTCCTCGTCAAATTCCGACAACCGTCCAACGATATCCAGCAACTTCATTTTTTTCCCCACAGGGAAAATCCTCCTCGGCCATTCGGATGCAGTGTCTTCTGGAAGATAGTCCCAGGATCATGTTGGGATATACGGACGAATTACATGACACCTACGGTTAGGGGGATTTGCACAATGATCGTCCGAAGTGGGTCATGGCCCCCGCAAGTCAGTGCTCCTTGCACCCTATTCCCCGTTTCGTCCCGCCTTTTCCAGTGCCGCCTTACGCTGAATTTCGATAGTTCGATTCCAGAAGCGCACCGCTTCAAAATGCTCTTGTCTGGTCAACCAGATCTTGTTCTCCAAACTGACTGGATCGCCGCCAACCGCAATCGGTTTGATCTCGAACAATTCCATACCCTTGGAGCGAGAAGCTGTATCTTGGACGCTCATTTCAAGTCCTCCAGCGTAGCAAATAGATCGGCGAGGTCTCGCGCTATCGTCTCGGCGGATTGCCGTTCCATAAATATAAAGGGGATGCGCACGATTGGCATTTCCACTTCGTGCGTGTCGAAGCCATAGGCTTCCCCTCCTCCGTTTGATGCAAACAACAGGATGCCTGGTGCATATTTTTCAACCTCATATTCTCGATTGAATTCCACCAACTCTTCGGCTTTGAAAAAAATTACATAGCTGTCGCCGATGAAGCCTTCCCCTCCATTATGCTCCTTGAGGAATTTGGTGTAATCCTTGGGCAGCGTCACTCCCAAGTTTGAGGACAGACCATCGACAACTGCGGCTTCAGCCGGTGGGTCGAAACGCCCCTCAGTTAGAGTATATCCCACTGCTATTCTCCTATTTCTTTCAATAGTTTATTCCACCATGGCGTAACCTGCTGCTGATGAACTTCGCGGGGCAGAATGACCTTGTTGGCCGCATCCGTCGGACTCCCGCCAAACTTCACTGGCTTGATTTCATGCACATCCACGGGCTGGCCGACAAGTCCTCGCTTTCGGCGGATAATGCGATTGGCTTTATCGGCCACTTTTCTAGCAGCTTTGTGCTCTGTACCTTCTAGCCGTATGAATGGTCCCTCTGGCTTGGGAACAACCCCTATCGGATAATCTGCCCAATCTGACATTGAGAAACTGCCCGAGGGGAGATCGGCAGCTACTTCCGGCCGTACCGCCTCATCGGCGGATTTGCCAAGCACGTCTTCGGCAACCTTGCCCTCCGGTACGCTAGCACTCGTCGACTCAATTGCGCGCGGTATTGCGCTCTTGCCGACCCGACCGAAAACGGGCACCGGTATCGCCCAGCCCAATGCGTCACTTCCCTGACGCATCATCACCTTCTCGACATTGTTCTCCGGCTCGTAGTAGGCATCCGTGTAGTCTGGAGGGCTGATCGTTCCTCCGGACATGCCGTAGGCAACCCAATCATTTGCGTTGGCCAAGGCGATCCCGGCATTCGCGAGTATCTTGCCAAGGGCTTTGGCGTCAGCCTGAAACACCTCGTCCACCGGAAGGCCCGGCTTGCCGCCAGGGAGAATCCCGCCCAGACCGGCATCATCCAATTCCCGGACCAGAGCTGCTCGTGCGACACCACCCTTCGTGCGCGCGAACAACGCGCTTGCCTTCGCGTAGTTGTCCATGAAGTCCATGCTTCCGCTGTCGCGGTCGTCAGCAAGCTTGCGGAGAATGGAGAACGGCACGGGTTGAAGATTTTCATCATCAACACCCAAAGCTTTTTGCTGGGCAACAGACAGTTCTATTGTTCTGTCGTATGTGCCTTGGTCATATGCCGCTGGATCCGAAGGCCCATTGCCAAGTACGGCTTTCCAGCCTGCGGAGATGTTCGGAGACAATTCGCTGACGTAACCACCAGGATCGACCCGCCTCCTCTCCAAGACCAGCTTTGCCGCGACGGTGGTTGCGTTATGGAGCGCTTGGTCTTCCTGCGAAGTGTCCGGCCCCGCATCAGCATCGCGAAGGGCGGCATGAACCGCTTGGTTCGACATGGTCCCCATGTCGAAAATCTTCTTCCCGACATCGGTCTGCCATTCGAAACCCTGCCAGCGCTTGTCACCTTCATCGAGGCCATAGATGGTTCTGTAGGCATCCCTGCCTGGCATACCGCCCGGGTAGGCGCCTGTGCGTGCGATTTCGTCCGGCGCCTCCGCCTCGGCGCGACCAATCGCGACACGCGTCTCGATGTCCTGAGTGAACTTGGCCACCTTTGCCTTTAAGGCCAGCGCTTCCTGTTCCTGTTGTGGAAGGTCGTCCCTGAACGCCTGCGCTATGCGCTCATCCGGAGTCTGCGTGCCGACGCGGTCATCTTTCCCGCCGGCCATATTTGGACTGCCCGAGAAAGAACTGCTTTCGGCTTGCGCCGTATCGCCGAAGGCATTGCTGCCGGAGGCCGGCGCGCCTTCGCTGAACATTTCCAGCGCATTTCCAGCGCGCGCTTCTGATCCTTGGCGATCAACGCCTCGAAGCGCGTCTTGGCCGCGGTGCCGAACCAGTCCTTGACCTTCTGCTGTCTGATCCCAGGGTCGAGCCCCATCTTGTCGATCAGGTCGAGTCCTTCCTGGCGGGCTGCTTCGAAGGTGACGGTATCGTCGGGGTTGGCGTTGCCGATGGCGATGGCACTGGTCTTGAGCGCCGTGTCGACCTGCGCCTGCTCGTAGTCCTTGCGCTGCTGGAGCTGCCGTTGTGCCATGCGCCGCGCACCAACCGCACGCATCGCTTCCTTCTGCCTGGCGAAATTGATGCGCTGGCTCTCGGGCATGCCAGGCAAGGCATCATCGAACAGCGTGTCGAACAGGCCTGATTTGACCACCCGGCCGTCGCGCGGATCGACCTGGCCGTACATGGTCTCATGCAGGCCGCTGCCATCGGGTGGCGCATTCGCCGCCGCCTCGTCTTCCGCCTGCGCGATCCGTCCGTTGAACCGCCGCCGCGCAAGCTCGGCGTCGAACGCCTCCTGCTGATCCTTCATCTGCTGGTAGCGCTCGGCGATAGCCGAAAACTGGTCGCCCAGCCCTTGCATGGCGCCGCCAATCAGCGATCCCTGCGGGTATTGCGGCGCATTGCCGGTATCGAGCCGGCGCTGTGCAATGGAGAGGGGGATGATGTGGACCATTGGCTGTTTCCTGTCCAACTGGCTTTGAAAAAAGCGCGCGCGGCGCTGGCGATCACGGCACGGCCGGGTCGCACGCTGGTCGTCGCGTTGGCGGGTTTTGTCGGATCGACTTTTTGGAGAAACCCTGAAGCAGCGGTGCTGCCTGCGTGGGTCAGTGGAGCTTGCCGTCAGCGCTACCGCCGTAGGGCCACGACGGTGGGGATCACGGTCGGTTTGGGCAACTTAGAGGGTTCATACC
>NZ_RZTB01000205.1:0-5247 GCF_003997735.1 Mesorhizobium sp. M7A.F.Ca.MR.148.00.0.0
TTGGGCTGCGGAGCAGCTCCAGGGGTCTGCGCCGCGTCGCTACGCTCCTTGCTCCGCCCGTGGATGACGAAGCGATGGGCGCTACTCGTCGTCCAAACCGCCGGCCGTCGGCTTGCCTTCTATCGCCTGCCGCAAGGCGTCGTTGATGCGGTCCTGCCAGCCCGGCCCATCCTCCTGGAAGTGGTCCAGCACGGCGCGGTCGATCCGGATCGAAACAAGCTCCCTGACGCCTGGAGCGGCGGAGGGCTCACGAACCGGCGCGGCCGGCTTCTTCACCGGCTTGAAAGCCGCTTCGGCGGCCGCCATCGGATTTGTCGGTCGGCGCGGGGGATTTGCCATTGGGATGACCCTGACTGAAGACGATTCGTGCGCAGCACGCTTGCGCCACCATAGCCCAACCAGCGCCGTCGCGCAGGCCCCTTTGGTCGGGACGATTACTCGGCTGCTTGAAGACTTTGCGCGTCAATGATGACCCTGATCTCGGCGCGGCAGGAGCCGCAATTCGTACCGGCATGCAGGGCCGCGCCGATCGCCGCGACGCTGCCGCAGCCGCGGCGCACCGCTTCGGCGATCTGGTTGGCGCCGACGCCGAAGCAGGAGCAGACAATGGCGCCGCGATCGACGTCGACCCCGCCCGGCCGTCCGGCCACGATCGCCAGCCTTCCGCGCCGGTCGACATGATCGGCACTTAACTGTTCCGCCGCCCAGCCGCGCGACACGGCGACCGGGCCGGGCGCGACGAACAAGGCGCCTGACAATTGATCGCCGTCGAAGGCGGCGATGCGATGCTGGCCGGCGTCGCAGTCATGATAGGCGAGCATTTCCGCACCCGGTGACGCGCCGAACAGTGACCCGGCAAAGCCGGCCCAGTCGATGTCGTCTTCGGCAAAGGCAAGCTCGACCCGCCAGCCGCCCTTGCATTTGGCCACGGCCCAATAGGCCGCGGCATCGGGCGACGGCCTATGCCGCGTCACCGCAAAGCCGAAGGCTTTTGCGGCGAATTTCTCGATGCGGGCGGCGACATGTTTCAGCGCCGGCTGGCCGGAAATGGGATCGGTCAGCGGCGCGGTCAGCGTGTCGAGCCGGCCCTTTGCCGAGAACTGATCGGTCCAGTGCATCGGCGCAAACAGGCTGCCCTGGCGCTGGCGTATCGTCACCAGCGCGCGGACCAGCACGTCACCGCGCGGGCTGGAAACGCGCACGATGTCGGCGTCGCCAATGCCAAAGCGCTGCGCATCCACCGGGTGGATCTCGACGAAGGGCTCGGCGATGTGCTGCGAAAGCCGCGGGCTTTTGCCGGTCCGCGTCATGGTGTGCCAATGGTCGCGGATACGGCCGGTGTTGAGGATCAGCGGATAGTCGGGACTGGTGCGGACTTCCGTGGTCGGGCGGATGGCGATGAAGCGCGCCTTGCGATCGGGTGTGTAGAAATTGCCGTCGGCGAAGAAGCGAACCTGGAGCCCAGTCGTGCCGACCCCTTCTGGCCTGCCGGCCATCTCCCCCTCGAGGGGGGAGACTAGCAGGATGGCCGGCAGGCCAGAAGGGGTCGGCACGACCGGGCGCCGGCCACTGGAACGGCTCAAGCGTTGCGTAGGTCTCGCCATCAACTCCGCCGTAGACGCCAATATCGAAATCCCGCGCACCATCATTCTCGAACCCCGACAGCGCGGCATGCTCGGCAAACACCTCCCCTGGCGTCGCATAGGAAAACGCCTCGCCGAACCCCATCCGCTTGCCCACCTCGGCGACGATCCGCCAGTCGGGCAGCACCTCGCCGGGCAGCTCCAAAAACGCGCGCTGGCGCGACACCCGGCGTTCGGAATTGGTGACGGTGCCGTCTTTCTCGCCCCAGGCGGCGGCGGGCAGCCGGACATGGGCGTGGCGGACGGTGTCGGTCCGGGCCAGCACGTCCGACACCACCACGAAAGGGCACGCCTTGATCGCCGCTTCGACGGCATCGGCGTCCGGCATCGAATCGACCGGGTTGGTGGCCATAATCCACAGCGCCTTGATGCGCCCGTCGGCCAGCGCCTGGAACATCTCGACTGCCTTCAGGCCGGGCTTTCCGGCCACAGTCGGCGCGTTCCAGAAGCGCTGAACACGGTCGCGATGGTCGGGGTTTTCGATCTCCATATGGGCGGCGAGCATATTGGCCATGCCGCCGACCTCGCGGCCGCCCATGGCGTTGGGCTGGCCGGTCACCGAAAACGGCCCTGCTCCGGGTTTGCCGATGCGGCCGGTGGCGAGATGGCAGTTGATGATGGCGTTGACCTTGTCGGTGCCGGATGACGACTGGTTCACACCCTGGCTGTAAACCGTCACCGTTTTCGCCGTCGCTGCAAACAGGCTGTAGAAACGGCCAAGCTCGTCCTCGCTCAGGCCGGTGGCGGCGGCGACGCCGGCCAGGTCGAGCGCCGATGCGGCGAAAAGTGCTTGCCCGAAGCCGGTCGTGTGCGTCGTGATGTAGGCGCGGTCGAGCGCATTGTGCTGGCCGAGATAAGCGAGCAGGCCCGTGAACAAAGCGACGTCGCCATCCGGCGCGATCGCCAGATGCATGTCGGCGATGTCAGCGGTCATGGTGCGACGCGGATCGACCAGCACGATCTTCATCTCCGGCCGCTTCTCCCGCGCCGCCGCGATGCGCTGGTAGAGCACGGGATGGCACCAGGCGAGGTTGGAGCCGACCAGCACGATCAGGTCGGCCAGTTCCAGATCCTCGTAGGTTCCCGGCACGGTGTCGGAGCCGAAAGCGCGGCGGTGGCCGGCGACCGAGGAGGCCATGCACAGGCGCGAATTGGTGTCGATGTTGGCCGAGCCGACAAAACCCTTCATCAGTTTGTTGGCGACATAATAGTCCTCGGTCAGCAACTGGCCGGAGACATAGAAGGCGACCGCATCGGGCCCATGCTCGGCGATGGTCTGCGAGAAGGTCGAAGCGACCAGGTCGAGCGCCTCGTCCCAGCCGGCGCGGCGGCCATGGATCTCCGGATGAAGCAGCCTGCCGTCGAGGTCGATGGTCTCGGCCAGTGCCGAGCCCTTGGAGCAGAGCCGGCCGAAATTGGCCGGGTGGTCGGGGTCGCCACGCACGGACACCTCACCGTCCGCGGCGACCTTCGCCAGCACGCCGCAGCCCACCCCGCAATAGGGGCAGGTGGTCCTCACCTCGCGCGCTTCGTCGATCTCCATTGGTCAGGCCGCGCGGCTGGCCAGCGCTTCCAGCGCAATGAACAGATGCTCGCCTTCGACCCGCACCGGAATGGTGCGCACCGCGCCCTCGTCGGCGCCGAGCGCCTTGCCCGTCTCCAGCGAAATCACCCAGTTGTGCAAGGGACAGGTCACCGACGTACCGTGCACGATGCCCTGGCTGAGCGGTCCACCCTTGTGCGGGCAATGGTCGTCGATGGCGTAGACCTGATCGTCGGCGGTGCGGAAGACGGCGATCTTGCCTTCTGGGGTGGCGACGCAGCGCGCGCCGCGGCGGGGGATGTCGGCGATGGAGCCGATGGCGATCCAGTTCATGATTGTCACTCCGCCGCCTGCGCAAACCCGACAGAGGCCATCGGCCGGAATTCGTGCTTGTCCTTGCCGGAAACGCGTTCCGACCACGGATCGACCTGGGCGAATTTCTGGCTGAAGACGAAGCGGTCGTAATAAGCCTTGCGCTTCTCGCCATCGTCCATGATCTGACGCTTGATCTCGGGGATGCCGATGCGTTTGGCCCATTTGTAGATGCGCTCGAGATAGCGACCCTGCTCGCGATACATCTGCGTCAGCGCCACGATATGCTCCAGCGCCTCATCCTCGGTCTTGACCAGGCCCAGCACCTCGGTGCCCTTGATGTCGAGGCCGGCCGCGCCGGCGAAATGGATCTCGTAGCCGGAGTCGACACAGATCACGCCGACATCCTTGCAGGTCGCCTCTGCGCAGTTGCGCGGACAGCCCGACACCGCCATCTTGACCTTGGCCGGCGTCCACGAGCCCCACATGAATTTTTCGATGCGGACGCCAAACCCTGTCGAATCCTGCGTGCCGAAGCGGCACCAGTCCGAGCCGACGCAGGTCTTCACCGTGCGCAACCCCTTGGCATAGGCGTGGCCGGAGACGAAGCCGGCCTGACCGAGATCGGCCCATACCGCCGGCAGGTCTTCCTTGCGGATGCCGAGCATGTCGATGCGCTGGCCGCCGGTGACCTTGACCATCGGGATTTCGAACTTGTCGACGACGTCGGCGATGGCGCGCAGCTCCGCCGCGTTGGTGACGCCGCCCCACATGCGCGGCACCACCGAATAGGTGCCGTCCTTCTGGATGTTGGCGTGGACGCGCTCGTTGATGAAGCGCGACTGGTAGTCGTCGGCGTACTCGTCCGGCCAGTCGCAGACGAGATAATAGTTGAGCGCCGGCCGGCATTTGGCGCAGCCGCAGGAGGTCGTCCACTCCAGTTCCTGCATGACGGCGGGAATGGTCTTCAGGCCCTTGGCGATGATCAGCCGGCGCACCTCGTCATGGCCGAGCGTCGTGCAGCCGCACATCGGCTGCACCGCCGCCGGATTGTATTTGTCGCCGATGGTCAGCACCATCAGCTTCTCGACCAGCCCGGTGCAGGAGCCGCAGGAGGCTGAGGCCTTGGTGTGGGCGCGCACGTCGTCGAGCGAGGTCAGGCCCTTCCCCGTAATCGCGCCAGTGATCTTTCCCTTGCAAACGCCGTTGCAGCCGCAGATTTCCGCATCATCCGGCAAGGCTGCAACGGCCGCCATAGGGTCCAGCGGGGCACCCCCCTGGTAGGACTGGCCGAAGATGAGCGTGTCGCGCATTTCGGAAATATCGGTCTGCTTCTTCTTCAGGTCGTTGAACCAGGCTCCATCAGCCGTCTCGCCATAGAGCACGGTACCGATGATGCGGTCGTCCTTCAGCACCAGGCGCTTGTAGACGCCGGCGGCCGCATCGCGCAGCACGATCTCCTGGCGGGCCTCGCCCTCGGCGAAGTCGCCGAGCGAGAACAGGTCGATGCCGGTGACCTTGAGCTTGGTCGGCGTGTCCATATGGACGAAGGCCGCCGCTTCGTTGCCGGCAAGCTGGCTGGCTGTAACGCGCGCCATCTCGTAGAGCGGCGCGACGAGGCCATAGACCTGGCTGTTGACCTCGGCACATTCGCCGAGCGCGTAAATGTCGGGATCGTTGCTGCGCATTCCGGCGTCGACGACGATGCCCCTGTTGACTGCGATGCCGGCCTGTTTCGCTAGCGCCGAA
>NZ_RZTB01000206.1:0-5071 GCF_003997735.1 Mesorhizobium sp. M7A.F.Ca.MR.148.00.0.0
CTCCCCGTCACTATACGGGGAGAAATGTCCGGCAGGACAATGAGGGGCAGCGCTAACTTTGCTGGCTACAGCTCGCCCTCATACGTCAGTTGCGCCTGCGTCAGCGCCCGATCCAGCCTTTCGCCCTCCGCATAACCCGACAAATTCTGCGGCCGCTCGATACCAGGCAGCAGCCTCGGACACGGCTCGGCGGCGCCGACCACTATCCGCACCGGGATGACGCCGGCCCACACCGGATGCCCGTAATCCTCCTCGTCGTCGGCGACTCCCTTAGCGCGCACTTTGGCTGATGCCTCTTCGATGCGCATGCCGATCACCGTCGTCGCCTTGGCCTCCTGCACCGAGATCGGCCGCAGGGTCTCGCTCCGGCCGGGGTAGAAGCGGTCGACGACGCCGGCCAGCGCCTTCAGTTTCTCATCAGGCTCATCGATGATCCGCGCCGTGCCGAAACACATCGCCGAGCGGTAATTGGCGGAATGGTTGAAGCCCGAGCGCGCCAGCACCAGCCCGTCGAGATGCGACACCGTCAGACACGCCGGCGTGCCGCCGCGCAGATTGCGCAGCATGCGGCTGGCCGACGAGCCGTGCCAGTAGAGCATGTCGTCCTCGCGCCAGTGGATGGTCGGCGTGCAATAGGGCTGGCCGTCGGACGTATAGGCGACATGGCACAGCAGCCCGGCATCCAGCACCGCGAAGACTGCCGCATGGTCGTAGCTGCCGCGCTCGTGCAGGCGCTTGACGCGGTTGCGGCTGGTGGTCGGAAAGCTGGCTGGCGTGTCGTTCACGGCTTGCATCCTTGGTTGTTGTCTGCCAACCATGCGCCGTGACATTGGTTGATAAAAGAACCAATCCGATGAAGAAAAAACAGACCAATTTGCCGGATTGGTCGGCGCTGATCCCGGTCCTCCCGGGCGACGGCCCGCGCAGCCGCGAGCTTTATGCGGCGCTCAGGCGGCTGATCGAGACCGGCGCGCTGGCTGCCGGGGCCAAATTGCCGACCACCCGGGATCTCGCACAGCGCTTCGGCCTATCGCGTTCGGCGGCGGTTGCCTGTTTTGAAATGCTGGTCTCGGAAGGCTTCGCCCTCGCCAGGATCGGTGCCGGAACCTTCGTCGCGCCTGACGTGCCGCATCTGCCGACAACACTGGTCAAGCCACGGCCACCCGAGATCGATGCCGCCACCTCGCTGCCTTGCGGCCTTGGCGTGGCGGTGTCCGATCCGCGCACGCTTAATTTGTTTCGCATCCTTCTGTCGCGCCACCTCGCTCGCCCCGGGCCGGAGCATTTCCGCTATGGCGATCCGCGCGGCGGCCTGCCGCTGCGCACGGCAATTGCCACCTATCTCAGGACCGCACGCGGCGTGCGCTGCGATGCCGGCCAGATCGTGCTGACTTCGGGCACGCAGCAGGGGCTGGATCTTCTGGTGCGCGCCGCGCTCAGCCCCGGCGATGCCGTCTGGATCGAAAACCCCTGCTATCCCATGGCGCAGGCCGTGCTGGCCGGCAGCGGCGCCAGGGTTTTTGGGGTACCGGTCGACGCGGAAGGGCTCGATCCCGAGATCGGCGAAAGCCTGTGCTCCAAGGCGCGCGCGGCCTATGTCACGCCCTCGCATCAATATCCGCTCGGCGTGACGATGACGATGCGCCGCCGTCTCGCTTTGCTCGACTGGGCTCGGCGCAACGATGCCTGGATCATCGAGGACGACTACGACAGCGAGTTCCGCTATGCCGGCCCGCCGCTGACCTCGCTGCAGGGCATGGACGGTTCAGATCGTGTCGCCTATCTCGGCACCTTCTCGAAAATCCTCTTCCCCGGCCTGCGCATCGGCTATGTCGTGGTGCCCGAAGCGCTGCTCGATGCCGTGATGGCGGTCAGGGCGCGCTCCGACCGCTTCCCCTCGACGCTGGCCGAAGGCGCGCTGACCGACCTGTTGAACAAAGGCCATTTCGCCGCGCATCTCCGGCGCGTGCGCCGCCGCGTCCAGGCCGCGCGCGACGTCCTGGTCGCCGGCCTCGAGGCGCATTGCGGCGATGCCCTCGAAGTAACCGTGCCCGAACAGGGGTTGCATTTGATGGCGACGCTGAAGGACGCCGGGCCGGACACCGCGATCGTCGAGGCGGCGAAGGCGGCGGGTGTCGGCGCCAGGGCCTTGTCCTCAATGTTCATCGGCGGGGCGCCCCGGCAAGGTCTGGTGCTGGGTTTTTCGGGGTTTTCGGACGAGGAGTTGATGGCCGCGACGGTGCGACTGGGTGGGGTGGTTCGGCAGCAAGCCCGGTGAGCCAACGAGAACCGCCTCATTGGTGCGCCGGCATCGAACTGTAGAGCCCCGTCAATCCCCATCCGCTGGCCCGGCCTTGCCGCACTGCGCCAGCACCTTGCCGATGGCCGCGCTGGAGCCCTTCAGCGGAAAATTGGTCTCGCCATATTTGGCTGAACTGACCGACACATCGCCTTTCTCCCGCAGCAGGTCGAGCAGCGGATCGGCTTTCGCCAGATTGACCACGAAGTAGTTGTACATGGCCTCCAGCTGGAGCGTCTTGGTTACCCTCTTGCCGTCGGCCTTGAACGCGAACGAACCGCTGATGCCAGGTTCCAGCTGCTGGCCGGTGGCACCGAGATCGTAGCTCAGCACCGGCGTGTCGAAACAGGTGAGCATCATATGCGCATCGCCTTTCGGCCCGCCGCAGACCGAAGCCGTCAGCACGCTGCCGCCCTCGTCTTCCTCCATCTTGGCGCTCCAGCCACCGCACGACGCGGCAAACGCCGGCTGCGCGGCCTGCACGACGGCCAAGGCACCAGCGACGATGAGATGTGCAACTCTCATGACTCCCCCAATTGACTGCCTCCAGGGCATTTGCAGCGCCCGTCGGCAGCATATAGGAAAAAGCGATCCGATGGCATTGCCCGTTGCGGCAGCCGGTCCTGTTTCGTGGAGAGTTGGATTGAGAGCCTGCGTTCGCCTGTGTCTGTCCTTTGCCGCCCTGCTTGCCTCGCCGCTCACCGCTCGTGCCGAGTGGAAGCCGGTCGAGAAAATCGAGCCCTACGCGATCTCGGGCCGGTCCGGCGCCGAACTCTACCGCTCGATCGGCGAGAAAGGGCCAAAGCTCGGCATTGCCCGCGCCATCGCCTACACCAATTTCAAGCTGACCTGGGGGTTAAGGGACTACAAGCCCAGTGGCAAGGACTGCGTGCTGACGGCCGGGCGGCCGAAGCTGATCGTCACCTACACCTTGCCAAAACCCTCCGGCTCCCTGCCGCCCGCCGTCCAGAAGAACTGGGAAACCTTCATTGCCGGCGTCGCCGCCCATGAGAAGGTGCATGGCGCCAGCATGGTCCAGATGGTCCACGACATCCAAGCCGCGACGAACGGCCTGACCGTCGCCGACGATCCCAAATGCAGCAAGACAAGGGCCGAGGTGGTCAAGCGGCTCGACGCAATCTCGAAGGCGCGGGTGCTGGCAAGCCGCGATTTCGACCGCGTCGAATTCGGCAATGGCGGCAATTTGCAGAAACTGGTTTTTTCGCTCGTGACCGGCCCCTGACTGGCGCGGACCGCAGTCCGAAGTTGGCGGCAGTGCTATCTTCGACCGCTGGCGCCGGCCGCTTCGCCCAGCTCACCGCGTTTCAGCGCTCGCCCTCAGCTGCGCCCGCCTCTCGTCCGAGACGACGGCCAGATCCAGCACCTTCTGCAATTCGGCGGCATGGCGGAAGGACGGTTCGGCTTGCACGCCGGTTCGCACAGCGTCAGTGAAACGCTGGTAGTTGGTCGGCACCGTGCCGGCGTCGAACTCTTCCCATATGGCGTTCTCGACGTTTTCGCCGATGCAGGCCTTGAGCGCCGAGCCGTCGAGATTGTGCATCACCTCGATGCCGCCCTTCTCGCCATAGATGCGCAGGCGCAGTTCGTTGAGATGGCCAGTCGCCCAGCGGCTGGCATGCACCACGCCGAAGGCGCCGTTGGAAAAGTCCAGCGTCATGGCGAAGCTGTCATTGGCGTCGAGCCCGTAGTCGCCGATGCGGTTGCCAGGCGCCTTGTCGAAGGCGCGCAGCCGGCAGAAGACATGGTCGATGTCGACGGCTGCGCCATAGCTGGCGAAATCGAGGATGTGGATGCCGACATCGCCAAGCACGCCATTGGAGCCGTGGCCGCGTGACAGGCGCCACAGCCATTTCGGATCGGTGCGCCAGTCGCCCCAGAATTTCGACACCAGCCAGCTTTGCAGGTAGGACGCCTCGACATGCCTGACGGTGCCGATCTCGCCCGCCTGCACCATCTGGCGGGCCCTCTGCAGCGCCGCCACATTGCGATAGGTGAGGTTCACCATGTTGACGATGCCGGCGGCCTCGGCGGCGTCGGCCATCTCGGTCGCCTTGCCATAGCTTTCGGCCAGTGGCTTCTCGCACAGCACCGGCTTGCCGGCGGCGATCAGCGCCATGGTGGTCGGGTGGTGGATGCGGTCCGGCGTGACATTGGCCACCGCGTCGAACTCACCCCATGTCAGCGCCTCATCCAGCGCGGTAAAGCGGTTGGGAATGTCAAAACTGTCGGCGAACTCGCCGACCCGTGCCGGATCGACATCGACCGCGCCGACAATGTCGACGCCGTCGATGGCGGTGAAGCGCCGCGCATGTTCCTGCGCCATCCAGCCGGTGCCGAGTATCAAAAGCCGCATTCTTTGCTCCTTGGGGTGAGATGCCGGGATCCCCTCCCGGCCGACGCCCTCAAATAGCGCGTATGATGCCGCCGTCGACCCGAATGTTCTGGCCGGTGATGTAGCCGGCGCCTTCGGACGCCAGGAAGGCGATGGTCGCGGCGACCTCTTCCGAGGTTCCGTAGCGCTGCATCGGCACGCTGTCGCGGCGCTCCTCGGTGGCCGGCAGGCTGTCGATCCAGCCGGGCAGCACGTTGTTCATGCGCACATTGTCAGCGGCATAGGTATTGGCGAAGATCTTGGTGTAGGCGGCAAGCCCGGCGCGGAACACAGCGGACGTCGGAAACATCGGGCTCGGCTCTACCACCCAGGCCGTCGAGATGTTGATGATGGCGCCACCCTTCTGCTTGACCATCTGC
>NZ_RZTB01000207.1:0-4775 GCF_003997735.1 Mesorhizobium sp. M7A.F.Ca.MR.148.00.0.0
CTCCTCTCCCCTCGGGGAGAGGTCAGCCGAGCGAAGCGGAGGCTGGGTGAGGGGGCCTTTGGCGTCGCCCTGTCCTTACTCCGCCGCGAGCCTGTCCGCCGTACCGTAGGTCGCTTCATAAAGCGCGCGCTGGCGGCTGAGCGCGACCATGGTGTTGCGCAGCAGGATGGCGACCGTGATCGGGCCGACGCCGCCCGGCACCGGGGTAATCCAGGAGGCGACCTCGCGGACGCTCTCGGTGTCGACGTCGCCGACGATGCGGCTGGAGCCGTCGGGGCCGATTTCGGAATTGATGCCGATGTCGATGACGGCCGCACCCGGCTTGACCATGTCGGCCTTGATCAGCCGCGGCTTGCCGACGGCGACGAACAGCGCATCGGCACGTCGCGCATGGGCGGCGACCGACCGCGTCATGTGATGGCACACGGTCACCGTCGCGCCTTCGCTCATCAGCAGGAAGGCGATCGGCTTGCCGACGATTTCCGAATGGCCGACGATGACGACTTCCAGTCCCTTGAGGTCGAGGCCGGTTTCCTTGAGCAGTTCGACCGAGGCGGCCGCCGTGCAAGGCGCGAGATCGAGCTGATTGTAGACGATGTTGCCGATCGAGGCCGGATGCATGCCTTCGACATCCTTGAGCGGATGCACCGCCGCCTGCAATGTCCTGATCGGGATATGCACCGGGACCGGCCGCTGGATGATGATGCCGGTGACGCGCGGATCGGCATTCAGGCCGTGAATGGCCGCTTCCAACTCGCCTGCCGTGATGGTGGCGGGAAAGCGCCGCTCCTCGAAATCGATGCCGGCGAGCTCAGCCTTGGCGCGCTGGTTGCGCACATAAACATCCACCGCATCGGTGTCTCCGACGGTGATCGAGACCAGCTTGGGGGGAAAACCCTCGGCTTTGGCGATCGCTGCGTCCTCGGCAACGGCGGCGATGATGCGCTGGGCGACCGGGCCGCCCTTGAGATAACGGCTGTCTTCGGACAGGGGCATGGGTGAACTCTTTTGTGGAACTAGCCACCGAGATAGCAAAAGAATGCGGTAAAGGGCAGCATGAAAGCGAACCGCTATGCCCGTTGCGCGACGCGTGGGCGACCTTCTGCCCTCGATTTCTGCTCAAAAACGGAAAGGGCAGCGCGGTTTCCCGTGCTGCCCTTCCTGACCGGCCGCATCCCCATACGGCCCGTCCCCCGTTGTCCCTGAACTAGCCTCGAAAAGCGGACTGCTTTGCCGGCCAGGTGATTCGCAAAGATTATTATATCACCTCGACCGTGGTTCCGACATTGACCCGCTCATAAAGGTCGACGACGTCCTCGTTGCGCATGCGGATACAGCCCGATGATACCGCGCCGCCGATCGTCCAAGGCTGGTTGGTGCCGTGGATGCGGTATTCGGTCGTGCCGAGGTAGAGCGCGCGGGCACCAAGCGGGTTCTCCGTGCCACCGGCAAGATAGGTCGGCAGGTAGCGGCCCTTGGCGGCTTCGCGCTTGATCATCTGCGCCGGCGGGCGCCAGTCCGGCCACTCGCGCTTGTTGGTGATCTTGTGCGTACCCGACCATTCGAAGCCCGGCTTGCCGGTGCCGACGCCATAGCGCCTTGCCTTGCCGTTCTTCTCGACGAGGTAGAGGAAGTTCTGGGTGGTGTCGATGACGATCGTGCCCGGCTTCTGGCCTCCGTCATAGTCGACTTCCTGCGGCAGGTAGATCGGGTTGATCTGAGGACGCGCGAGCATGCGCTTGGCCGGCGGCTGCACCGCCGCCGTCTGCACCCGGTCGGGCTGCGCCAGGCGCAGGCGCCGCTGTTGCTGGACGACCTGGCGGTTCTGGCGCACGATACCGGGTGCCTGGCCAAGCTGCAGCACCCAGGGTGCTGAAAGGTCGGGGCTCACCATTACCGGCGGCCTGTCGGCATAGCGGTCGCCGGCGGTTGAGGGTGTGACGCCGGCGGCAAACACAGCCACGGCGCCGAGCACGGGAAACAACACTGTCTTCATCGTAACGCACCTTGATCGTCTGATACAAAACGGGTGGAAACGTCCTCCCGGTTCGGCGATCATTGGCGCGCAAGCAGCAACCGAAACATGAATCGGAATGCGTAAAATGCGGAACTGTCGGTAAACCTTTTGGTGTGGTTACCGCAGGGTTCAGGAATCTGGTAAAGCCGCAGTAAATGCCGCGCAAAAGCGCGTTAACGAACGGATTTTGGCTTATGGACAAGGAAAACACCGGCCTGCTCGCCGGTCCCGACGGTGTCGCGCGCTGCTTCTGGCACGGCAATCTGCCCGACTATCTGCATTACCACGATCATGAATGGGGCCGGCCTGTGGCCGACGACCGCAGGCTGTTCGAAAAGATCTGCCTGGAAGGCTTTCAGTCGGGCCTGTCGTGGCTAACCATCCTGCGCAAGCGGGAGAATTTTCGCGAAGCCTTCGCCAATTTCGAGATCGACAAGGTCGCCGCCTTCACCGACAAGGATGTCGAACGCCTGCTCGGCAATGCCGGCATCATCCGCCATCGCGGCAAGATCGTCTCGACCATCAACAACGCCAAGCGCGCCCGCGAAATGGCCGACGAATTCGGCTCGCTGGCCGCCTGGTTCTGGAAGTTCGAACCCGGTAAGGACGAGCGGCCGCAAATCGTCGACCTCGCCCATCTGCGCGCCAACCCGACAACGGCCGTCTCGGTGCGGATTTCGAAGGAGCTGAAGAAACGCGGCTGGAGCTTTGTCGGCCCGACCACGGTCTACGCCTTCATGCAGGCCATGGGCCTGGTCAACGACCACCTCGAGGGCTGCGTCTGCCGCAAAGAGGTCGAGAAGCAGCGGAAGGCTTTCAGGCGGCCGAAATAGGCTCAGGTGCCGTTGGCGCTGGCCAGCACCAGGCCGGCGACGATCGCCACCACCGTGGCCACGGTCGGATAGATCACCAGCAGGCCGGTCATCAACGCGTCGCGCATGGATGGTCCCTTGCCGGTCTCGCCGGGCACTTCGAACGGGCCGGCAGCCTGGCTGATCATTTTCGGGGCGTCGATGTCGGCCGGGCGCAGGCGTGCGGGCAATTCGGCATCGCTGTCGATGGCGTGGAATCTTGCTGTGCTGGTCATGGCCGCGAACCCCTCATTTCCCGCGCTTTATCGGCGACGATTGTGTCGGCACGATGCCGTACCCGTGGCGGATTGTTTCATTTTCGCTGCGTTTTGTTTCAGCTTGGCTCGGGTGGTAGGCCCAAATCTTGGCCGTTCTGCGCCGCCCCTCATCGCCCTGCCGGGCACTTCTCCCCGTATAGCGACGGGGAGAAGGACGCCCTCGTCGATGGTTTCGCCAGTCGTCCAGGTTGCAAGAGAATGCCCGAGTCCGCGTTCAGCTCTCTTCTCCCCGTCACTATACGGGGAGAAGGGTGCCGGCAGGCGGATGAGGGGCGGCGCTGTACTTGCAAAGCTATCGAACTGTTCCTAGCCACCTCGTAGAGAGGGTGCAAACCCTTGCTGGTCCTCGCCGCTTCGGTTAGGACACGCCCACTCGCAATATGTCATCGATTACTTAGCAAAAAAGACCCCAGCCCATGGCCGATAAATCGGAAAAGACGAAAGCGCGACTGCCGCGCGGTTTTGCCGACCGCAGCGCCGAGGACATCCGCGCCGTCGAGAAGATGATGGCGACGATCCGCTCGGTCTATGAGCTCTACGGTTTCGAACCGGCAGACCAGCCGCTGATCGAATACACCGATGCGCTCGGAAAATTCCTGCCCGACCAGGACCGGCCGAACGAAGGCGTGTTCTCCTTCCAGGATGACGACGACCAGTGGCTGTCGCTGCGCTACGACCTGACCGCGCCGACGGCCCGTTTCGTCGCCGAGAATTACGAGCGCCTGCCCAAGCCTTACCGCAGCTATCGCTCCGGCTGGGTGTTCCGCAACGAGAAGCCAGGCCCCGGCCGCTTCCGCCAGTTCATGCAGTTCGACGCCGACACGATCGGTACGCCGGGCGTGGCCGCCGACGCCGAGATGGCGATGATGATGGCCGACGTCATGGAAGCGCTCGGCATCAAGCGCGGCGACTACGTCATCCGCGTCAACAACCGCAAGGTGCTGGATGGCGTGCTGGAGGCGATCGGCCTCGGCGGTGAGGAGAATGGCGGCCGCCGGCTGACGGTGCTGCGCGCGATCGACAAGCTGGACAAGCTCGGGCCGGAAGGCGTGAAGCTTTTGCTTGGCCCGGGCCGCTGGGACGGCGGCAAGGAGGGCGAGGGCGACTTCGCCAAGGGCGCCGGGTTGAACAACGGGCAAGCCGAGGCGGTTCTTCTCGCGACTGCGAGGACCATACAGGCCGGCCAGGATTCCATGGTCAGTTCGAACGCCATCTACCAGGAAGGCGTCGGCGAACTCGCCACGATTGAAGCGCTGGTCAGGGCGGCAGGATATGGCGAGGACCGTATTGCCATGGACCGCTCCGTCGTGCGCGGCCTCGAATACTACACCGGCCCCGTCCTCGAAGCCGAGCTTCTGGCCGAAATCCCCAACGAAGACGGCCAGATCGTGCGCTTCGGTTCGGTCGGTGGCGGCGGGCGCTATGATGGCCTGGTGTCGCGCTTTCGTGGAGAGCCTGTGCCGGCGACCGGCTTTTCCATCGGCGTCTCCAGGTTGATGACCGCGCTGAAGAACCTCGGCAAGCTCGACGCCTCGGACGTGATCGCACCTGTCGTCGTGCTGGTGATGGACAAGGACACCGACAGCCTCGGCCGCTACCAGAAGATGGTGGCGGACCTGCGCGCCGCCG
>NZ_RZTB01000208.1:0-4742 GCF_003997735.1 Mesorhizobium sp. M7A.F.Ca.MR.148.00.0.0
TTCACGCGCGGCGACCCCCTCTGGCCTGCCGGCCATCTCCCCCTCGAGGGGGGAGATCCCCAATGATTTGGACTATCGTCACGATTGCTGCACTATATCAGTGCATAGACAGGAGGGGTGTTTGGGAGAGCCAGGCGTTTGAAGGAAGCAAAAATCCAGAAACCGGAACGGCAGCAGCGCCTGTTCGGCCTGTCGACGCCGCTCAGGTCCGCCGTCATCCCGCCGCTGTCGGCGGCGCGCTGGCTGCTGGTGCTGATCGTCGCCGCCGGCGTTTATTTCTTCCACGGCTTCCTGTTTCCGGTGCTGGCGGCGCTCGTCATCGCTTTCGCAAGCTGGCCGCTTTACCGCCGCCTGCTTGTCGCGGTCAGTGGCAACCGCACCATCGCCGCGACCTTAGCCATCCTCTTTATCTTAGCCTTCCTGGTGATCCCGATCGCGCTCGCCGGCACCTATGCGATCAACGAGGTCCGCGAATGGGTCGCCTGGGCGATCGAGACCAACCGTCATGGCGCGGTGACACCGCACTGGATCGCCACCATGCCTGTCGTGGGCGAGTGGCTGAACCAGCAGTGGACGACCAATTTCGGCCATCCCGGCGGCATTGGTGAACTGATCCAGCTGGTCAGCGGCGCTAACATCGGCAGCATCTATCGCGGTGTGCTGGCCGCCGGCGGCAGCGCTTTCGGCTTGCTCCTGACATTGTTGTTCATGATGATCGCGTTGTTCTTCGCCTATCGCGACGGCGAGCATTTTGCCGGCCAGGTCGACCGTCTCGGCGAACGCATCCTGCCGACCAGATGGGAACGGATTTCGCGCGTCGTGCCCGCGACGATCTCGTCGACCGTGACCGGCATGACCGTGATCGCCATCGGCGAAGGCCTGGTGCTGGGCATCGCCTACTGGCTGGCCGGCGTGCCGTCGCCGGTCACGCTTGGCGCCTTGACCGGCGTCATGGCGCTGATCCCGGGCGGTGCACCACTGTCCTTCACACTGGTCTCGATCTATCTGGCCGCCAGCGGCTCGCCGATGGCCGGGCTGGCACTGTTCCTCTGGGGTGCGGTCGAACTGTTCATCGTCGACAAGACACTGCGCCCGAAGCTCGTCGGCGGGCCGATAAAACTGCCCTTCCTGCCGACGTTTTTCGGCCTCATCGGCGGCGTCAAGACCATGGGGTTTCTCGGTCTGTTCATCGGCCCGGTGCTGATGGCCCTGCTGGTCGCGATCTGGCGCGAATGGCTTCGCGAGGTGGAAATGGCCGATGAAGTCGTCCCGGGCTCGCCAGCCGAAATCGAAGCCGGTCCGCAAATAGAAGCCTTGCCGGAACCTGACGTGGCGAAGAAGGCCAGCGCCTGATCTCAACGCGCCTTAGACCGGATGTTGCACCGCAAGGTCGCCACGCCGCTTGCGTCCCTCGTGAAGTTGCCACAGCGAATGCGCGATCAGCGTGACGATCAGGATCGCGCCGCCGATCAGGCTGTTGCGCGTCGGTGTCTCGGCAAAGATCATCCACACCCAGACCGGCGCCAGCACGGTTTCGAGCAGGTAGAACATCGCCACTTCAGGGCCCGAAATGTATTTCGGCCCGGCGGCAAGGCAGAAGAACGCTATCGGCATGACGACGGCGCCGTTGAGGATGATCCACCAGGGCGCCTCCACCTGAAAGCCGGTGTTGGAGACCATGAACGCCGCCAGCCCGAAAGGCAGGACGACGCCGATCAGTGAGGTAAAGCCCATATCCTTGCCGCTGGCGCGCGAGATGGTGATGGCGCAGGCGATCAGAAAGGCCGAACACAACGCCATCAGGTCGCCGAACAGATGTCCGGTGCCGACGGAATCGCCGACGATGATGACGACGCCGACAATCATCATGGCCAATGCCGCAAGGGTCAGCGGCCGCGGCCGCTCCTTCAGGAACACCCATGAAAGCAGCGCGGCGAACATGGTTGTGAAGGCCAGGATGAACACCAGGTTGGCGGTCGAGGTGTTATAGACGCCTGTGATGAAGGCAATCGCGCCGAGCCCGTAGATCGCGGCAACGATCAGGCCCGACCAGCCAGGTATCAGCTGCGGCGCATTCTTGCTGAACGAGCGCCAGATGGTCCACATGATCAGTGCCGCGGCCAAGGTGCAGCCGGTGCGCAGCAGCAGGATTGTCCATGCCTCGCCGTGGGCGAGCCGGATCAGCGGGATGTCCACGGTCAGCGTCAGCCCGCCAAATGCGGTGAGCAGAAGTCCTTTGGTGTGAGTATCGTGAGACGACATGCAGCGACTTTCACAATGAATTCGGGAGAGGATGGCGGACCGGCGCAATCGCACGCTCTCCGCCAACCAGCGGAAAGACCAGCATCGTCTCGATTGAAAATGTTTAAGCCCGGACGTGGGAAAGAGTAATCAGCGCGCGACCGCTTCGTTGGTGTAGCGCTCCCAGCCCTTCGGGCCGAGATGCTCCTGCGGCATGAAGCGCATCTTATAATTCATCTTGCGCGAACCGTTGACCCAGTAGCCGAGATAGACATGGGGCAGGCCCATCGCCCTGGCGCGGGCGATGTGGTCGAGGATCATGAACGTGCCGAGCGACCGTTCCTCGAAATCGGGATTGAAGTAGGAATAGACCATCGACAACCCGTCGGCCATCTTGTCGGTGAGCGCCACTGCGATCAGCTCGCCCTGTCCCTTGCCGGTGATGAACGTGTCTGGTCCACGCCGCCGATACTCGATCACCTTGGTGTCGACATGGGTATCCTCGACCATCATCGCATAGTCGAGCACCGTCATATCGGACATGCCGCCACGGCGGTGGCGGGCATCGAGATAGCTGCGGAACAGGGAATATTGTTCGGTCGAAGGCTCGGCATTGTGCATGTGGCCGACGAGGTCGGAATTGTGCTGCAGCACGCGCTTCATGTTGCGGCTGGCGACGAATTCCTGGGCGAGGATGCGTACCGAAACGCAGGCGCGGCAGGTCTCGCAGGCCGGCCTGTAGGCGATGTTCTGCGAGCGCCGGAAGCCGCCTTGGGTCAATAGGTCGTTCATCTCCGCCGCCTTGTCGCCAACCAGGTGCGTGAACACCTTGCGCTCGAACTGGCCGTCGAGATAGGGGCACGGCGACGGCGCGGTCAGGAAGAACTGCGGCGACTGGGTCGGATGCTGCGTCATCGAGCCTTGGAAACACTCCTTCGAATCGCTCTACCTTTGGCGCGGACGGCGAAAAATTCAACAGGATTATGTGGGCGTGGTCGACTCGACGCCTTCACATTTGTGCTCAATCGGTTGCGACTGCTCTTCAGAGGGCCGTTTCAGCGGTCCGTGCGGCTGACGACCGTGCCAAGCAAAAGATCGTGCAAGGTGCGCTTGCGGTCGGAAAACAGCGTCACCAGCAGGACGAGCGGCGACAGGATGACGTTGCCGGCCCAGAACAGCACCGAATGGACGACCGCGGTGAGGCCGTCGATCGGCCTGCCGTCGAGCCGGTCGAGCCGGATGCCCATCATCTTCATGCCCGTGGTAGCCTGGTCGGTGCTGCCCAGCGTGTTCCAGATGTAGAAGATGGCCACAGTCGGTACCAGGACGCCGAACAGCATCCAGCCAAGACCGAGGGTCAAAAGCCCGAGGAAGAACACCAGAATGGCAAACGGGATGGTGAGCAGCGCGACGATGACATAGTCGATCACGAACGCCAGGATGCGCTTCGTGCGTACGCCGTCATAGGCCCTGACATCGTCGAGCCTGCTGGTGATGATTTCGCCGTCGAGAACGCGCGCGTTCATGTCATTTCCTCGTAACAAGGTCCGACATAGGGTGCGGACCGCTCAGCCATGAAATGGTGAAGGCCAGTGGCGGAATCAAGATCGGGCTTCTTGCGGTGCGCCGGCCTTCAAGGCGCCAGGCGCAATCTGAACCGGTTGAATTTGCGGCGCGGATGGCATTAGCTTGCTGCGGCGCAGCAAAAGCGCACATGGCAGGGGACGGGGCAATATGGACTACGACATGCTGGTCATCGGCAGCGGCCCTTCCGGTCGCCGGGCCGCGGTGCAGTCGGCCAAGCTCGGCAAATCGGTGCTGGTGGTCGATCGCGGCCGGCGTCTGGGCGGTGTCTCGGTGCATACCGGCACCATCCCGTCGAAAACGCTGCGCGAAACGGTGCTCAACCTTTCGGGTTGGCGTGAGCGCGGCTTCTACGGGCGCGGCTACCGGGTCAAGCAGGATATCTCGGTCGGCGATCTGGTCGAGCGCCTGCACAAGACGCTCGACCATGAGGTCGAGGTGCTGCAGCACCAGTTCATGCGCAACACGGTCAAGAGCGCCCGGGCTGCAGTGAAATTCCTTGGCCCCAACAAGGTCAGCCTGACCACCGACACCGGCGATTACAGCGAGGTCGGTTTTGCTAATGCGCTGATCGCGGTCGGCACCAGGCCGCACCGGCCGCGCGATGTGCCTTTCGACAAGACCCGAATCTTCGACAGCGACGAGATGCTGGAACTCGACCGCTTGCCGCGCACGCTGACGGTGATCGGCGCCGGCGTCATCGGGGTCGAATATGCAACGATCTTTTCCGCGCTCGACGTGCCGGTAACCTTGGTCGAGCCGCGCAACTCCATCCTCGATTTCGTCGACCGCGAGATCGTCGACGATTTCATCCACCAGATGCGCGATCGCGGCATGACGATCCGGCTGGGCAGCCCGGTGAAGGAAATCCGCTCCAAGCCGGACGCCGCCGAAGTGGAACTGGCCGATGGCCGCAC
>NZ_RZTB01000209.1:0-4313 GCF_003997735.1 Mesorhizobium sp. M7A.F.Ca.MR.148.00.0.0
GTCCGATGTCTACAGCCTGCGCCTGGGGACGAAAGGTATGTACGCCGATTTCGAGCTCAAGGCCGCCAGCGTCGAAAACCCCTACAACCTGCAAATGTTCAAGAAATTCTCATGTCCGCCGCAGATATGAGCACCGGCTTCTTCGGCAAGATTCCGGCGACCGGAGATTTTGTCGCCGCGAACTTGCCGCGAGCGTTCATCGACCGCTGGGACCGGTGGATGTCGAAGGAACTGCGCGAGAGGCCAGACGAGGGGGAATTGGATTCGCGTGTCTGGCGCTTCATCGTCAAGGGCGGCATTTTCGGCGACCAGCCCTGTGCCGGCGTCTGGCGCATGAGCGAGGATCGCGTCGGCCGCCGTTATCCGTTCGCCATCGTCCGGCTTGGGGCCCCGCCAGACCTCGGCGATCCGTGGTTCGATGCGGTCGCGGGTTTTATCAAGGGCGTTGTCGAGGATTCCTGGACGATGGCAAGAATGAGCGAAAAGCTCGCGGCTCGTGCTCCGCCGATCTCGCAAAATGACACGCAGATGATCGCCTTCTGGTGCGACGATTGGGAGGTGAACGAGTTCAGCTTTGCCGACATCCATGATCTTGCGACGAACGGCTTGCCGGCGATGCGAAGCCTGCGACTTGAGAAGGAGGGCCTCTAAGAGATGGGTCTCACCGTATACGCCGAGGCAATGGGATTTTTTCACAAGGGTAGTGACGGCAAGGGCATCGCACCTGGCGATGTTTGTCTCAGCCCGCCACCGCCACCGACCGGGCCGGTTCCTGTTCCTTATGTGAACATGCTCTCTTCGAGTGACCTCACTAAGGGTAGCAAAAGCGTCAAATTCGACGGCGGCAATCCCACAGCGCTCGAGAATGCATCCGAAATATCCACGAGCACAGGTAACGAGGCGGGCACACAGGGCGGCGGGGTAATAACCCACCAGACCAAGGGCAAGGGAGTCTTCCAGCTCTGGTCATTTGTCGTCAAGGTGGAAGGAAAGGGGGTCGGTCGTCATGGCGACATGATGGGGCAGAACGAGGCGAGCAACCCGCTCAACTGCATTGACTCGGCCGCGTTCAACAAATTCCTGAAAAAGCTGTCTGCTTGGGAAAAAGGCACGAAGTGCGACAAACCTTATTCGGACGCATGTCGGCCTTCTCGAAAGGCTGAGCAGCGCGACGCGGTGAATGGAAAGCCGTGCTGGCAGTGCAAGCCAAAGGCCACTCAGTGGAAACCCGGTAAAATCAAGAAGGAATGGAGCGTAAACTCCAAAGGTGATTGGGAACTGAAGAATTATATGACGCATGACCATCAGCCGCCGCTGGCGATTGCTTGGGAAATGGGAGGTTGCAATATGCAACCGAGCCCGGAAGCTTTTAAGGAGCATTTCAGCACGGCGGAATCGGTCAAGCCGCATTGCAAAAGTTGCTACATGTCGCAAGGGAGTCCTGCGGCCAAGTATGCGAAGAACTTTATCCAAACCGTGCCCAGTGCGATCTGAGGGTGTCATAGATGACCGAAGCCAAGGAAATTCGCGACCAGTATGTCAACGAGCTTCGCAACATACTTCCGTGGTTGCAAGATTGGTGGGATGGCGTGCAGACGGAGCTTAGCCCGGAGATCGCCTGGAGGCGATGGCCAACGGGACCGGCTGGTCACCCGCGCGTTCTGGCGGTGTTCCGAAAATACTACCTCCAGATTGAAGCCAGCAATAATTCCGTTGAAGAAACCCCACCCGCCCAGAAACAGAGCGAGCAATGGGGAACTGACGATCACGGGGAGGACCAACTTAGCGAACGTCCGTTGGATTGGTTGATTTTCGACATTGCCGCCATCGCGCCAGATCTGAAAGATCTCGTCGATGGCCTATGTTTCATTCCGGTTGGCATTGATGACGAGGAAGAAGTGGTCTGATGCCGCTCATAACGCTCTACAGCACCGATCTTGGCGTCAGGCGCTTGATGGCGCAGGTCAAAAATTACTATCCTGCGGGTCGTTATGGTGATCCAGTTGGGCTCGATCAATCCAGTGCCGCTCATGCCGACCTGTTCAAGCAGTACCGCATCTATCTGCAACAGGCTTTCGATATTGCCGTTCCCTGGTGGGAGGCCATTATCGACAACCGACAGGCGCCCGACGAGAGCCGCGAAGACGCAATACAGGAAGCATTCAACAGACGAGTAGCCGGCGCCGCGTCAAGCCCATACGTCGTTTGGGTTGTGAGGAAATTCTGGCTTTCCTTGGAGACCATCAACGAGACTCTGCAGCCGGGCGAACGCGTCGCTCCCGATAAGTTCTTGCTGCAATGGCTGATCGACGCCAACGAGACCGAACTCGTCCGGCTCATCGCCTGTATGCCTTACTGGCCAATAGGCATCGACGAGAACGGCCACTGGTGCTGAACAATGGTCTTTGCTGTCTGGGTCGAGAACCGAACGCCCTTCGCCGCTGCGACGCACGTTCAGCCGAACGCCGAGGGGCAGGAGGTTCTGGTCGCGATGTTCTCGGCGAGTTTTGAGGCGCCGCAGGCTACGCCGGATATAAGGCCGGCTGAAGAGCAACTGCCGGTCATTTTTGGCGCTGTGCCCTTTGGCGAGCCAGGATTCTCGTCGACTCGCTACGACGCCGACATAGCACCGATTAAACCCGCAACAGAAATAATAGCCAACGGCACTGCCTACGCACCAAACGGCAAGCCGACACGCGAAATGCAAGTTGGGCTCAAGGTGGGCAACGTCCGAAAGGTGCTCAATATTGCTGGCGATCGTATCTATGACGCAGGCAATTACAGCACGCCGCATCCGTTCAGTACCATGCCGATCGTCTACGAGCGCGCCTACGGCGGCACTACACCGGACGGCAGAACAGATCAGCGCAACCCGGTTGGCGTTGGCTTTCATCATGCCGCTTCGGCAGATTCCGCGGTGAAGACCCAAGCACCTAACATCACCTATCCCGGCGAGCCTTTCTTGAGTCCTTCCGATCGGCCGACGCCCGCCGGCTTTGGTGCAATCGCCCGTGGCTGGCAACCACGTAGCCGTTACGCCGGCACCTATGATCAGGCTTGGATCGACACGCAGTGGCCGCTGCCACCAAAGGATTTCGATCCACGCCATCATCTCTGTGCGCCTGCAGACCAGCAAATTTCGCAATTGACAGGTCGCGATGAAGTAACGTTGCTGGGCCTTACGCCTAACGGCCGCTGGAGTTTCCGCTTGCCCAGCGTCGTCGCGCCCATCAGGCTTATTTTTGATGATCGAATGGAGGAATATGCTTTCCACCCAGACACAATAATCATCGAGCCCGATCTCTGGCGTGTCACCCTGAAAGCCCGTCTTTCTTTCGTCGCGCGGCGCAATGCCCCTGCGTTGCGGGAGATCGTCTTCGGCCATGTCACGCCTGCGCTTCTTGTTGCACTGCGTAAGCGCAAAGAATATTTTTCTCCACGGGGTGGCGATGGATCTCTGCGCGACAAGCCGGTGTGGCGACCATGAAGCGGCCGCTCTACGTGGCCGGCGCCGGAGCGGTGACTTCCGCTGGGCTGAACGCCCGGCAGACTATCGCGGCGATCCGAGCGAGCCTTTCGGCGTTTGAGGAAAGGACTCTGCCAGAGCCCTTTGGCGCGGTTCAGGTCGTCGCGCACATTCCGACCCATTATCAGTTGCGCCGTACCCAAGGCCAATGGCTCGTCAATATGGCGGCCCGAGCCATCGGCGAGGCGATGCAAACCAGATCCAATGCGTCTACTACGACCGCGACTCCTGCTCACTCCGCCCGAAAGCTTTCGTAATCATCCGGCCCACGGAGACATTGCGCCGGCGGACTTCCTCGCGGCGGTCATCATGGCGACCGGCCAGAAATTCCATGCCGCTTCGCGGGCGGTCGACGGGGGCGCTGCCGCAAGCATCGGGCTGCTGGAGCGTGCGCTGGAGTTGATGGAACAGGAGGGCGTCGAACAGGTTCTGCTCGGTGGGGTCGACAGCCTCGTCAATGACACGGATTTCGCTCGGCTGGGGCGCGCGGGGCGCCTCAAGGGAACAGACAACGCACAAGGCCTGGTTCCGGGCGAGGCAGCAGCCTTTGTCCGCCTGACCCAAAATCCGGAAGGGAAGGCACGCGTCCATGCGGCAATCCATGGCGTGGGGTTGGCCCAGGAGCAAGACAGTGTTCTCTCCGAACGTTACAGCCAGGGTCGCGCCTTGCTCGGGGCCCTGCGCGATGCGGTGAACGGATCGGGCCCCTCCGAACCCGATATCGACTTCGTCATCAGCAACGGCAACGGCGAGCGCTATAGTGGCTGGGAGCAGTTGATTGCACGGC
>NZ_RZTB01000209.1:4401-4712 GCF_003997735.1 Mesorhizobium sp. M7A.F.Ca.MR.148.00.0.0
GCACGGCCGCGTTTCTCCCGCACGCGCCGTGAGATCCTTCCTACCGCCTATCCGGCCATGACCATCGGCGACATAGGATCAGCCGCTGGCGCACTGGCGCTGATGCTGGCGGCCGACAGCTTGCTCAAAGACTATGCACCCGGTCCGACCGTCGTCTGTGAACTCGCCTCGGAGAACGGCCTGCGCGCTGCGGCGGTGATGGCCCGCATGACCCGGCGTTGAAATTCACATCCAAGCCGGAAAGCGGCGCGTGACACGCCAGTCGGCGAGTGGCGCGTCGGCCGTCGCGAATGCCGTGCGCAGTGCATCGA